>JACQHM010000123.1 GCA_016199025.1 Candidatus Methylomirabilota bacterium
CCCTAACCCCTATACCCTCCGATGGCTTGGGCAATCCTCTGGTGCTCCTCGCACCCGACGACCTCGGCGATCATCTCCGGGGAAGCCGACGTGGGAGGGACCAAATAGCGCTCCTTCACGGCAATAATCCTCCTGAGCGACTCCTCGATCCGCTCCTCCGAGATCCTCCCCTCCTCCACGGCATATTTCACAGCTTCTATAGCCTCCATTTGTCGCTCCCAGGTGTGACAGATCAGTACGAGGTCTCCCCCCGCCTCCAGGAACCGGACGGCCGCTTCACCGCTCCCGTACCGATCCGAGATGGCCTTCATCGCCAGGTCGTCGCTCACAATCAATCCCGGAAAGCCCAGCTCCCCCCGGAGGAGGTCTGTGAGGATGGCCTTTGAAAGGGTGGCGGGGTACCACGGATCCAACGAGGGGTAGAGGACGTGAGCGGTCATCAAGGCAGGGATGCCGGCCTCGATGGCTTCGGCGAACGGTTGAAGCTCCACCGCGTCCAGCCGCTCCTTCGGATGCGAAACGATGGGGAGCGCCTCGTGGGAGTCCAGGGAGGTGTCGCCATGACCGGGGAAGTGCTTGCCGACGGCGAGGATCCCCTGCTCCTTCAAGCCCCAGAAGAACGAGACGCCCAGCTCCGCCACCAGGTCAGGATCCGCCCCAAAGGCCCGATCCCCGATCACCGGATTCGACGGGTTGGTGTTCACGTCCAGGACGGGGGCGAGGTCCACGTTGATCCCGACGGCCCGAAGCTCCTTCCCGATCGCTGCCCCCATGGCGTGGGCGAGCTTCACCGAGCCTACCTCGCCAACCCTCGCCGGGCTCGGGAACTGGGTGAAGGGCGGATCCAGCCTGGAGACCCTCCCCCCTTCCTGATCGACGGCGACGAAGAGGGGGAGGCTCGGGCTGGAGGCCTGGAGGGCAGCGATCAAGGAAAAGAGCTGGAGGGGATCGCGGATGTTCCGCTTCAACAGGACCACACCCCCCAGGTTGGCGTGTCGAATGAACCTCTGAAGCTCCTCCGATGGCTCTGTCCCGTCGAAGCCGAAGATGAAGAGCTGGCCGATCTTCTCGTCCAGGGTCATGGTCTAGACCTCCCTACAGGACCCGGCTGAGGAGGACCCGCCACTCAGGGAGGCCCTTGGCCCGCGTCATCCGGGAGAGGATGCCGGCTATCCCCATCCCCAAGGTGAGGGCGGGGAGGTACCGGGTCATGAAAGATGCCCCTCCATTACCTTTCCCGCTCCAGGGTGGCCTCGGTCATGGAGTTCAAGACCCCATTGATCATGAGACAGCCGATGGAGAGGTAGCGATCATCCGCCATCTGATACAAAAGCTCGAAACCGGAGTAGCGTCCTCTCTGCTCGGCAGAGCGGTAGACAATGACAATTGCCTTCTCCCCCATGAAGCCAAAGCCAACCATATCACCCAGGGTCTCGTTGTGCTGCTCGAAGGTAAACCGGGCACCATCCAGGCTGATCCGGTAGCGGACGCGGAGTTCGACCTGCCCCTCCCCTTCAAGCTGGACGGCGGCCTCGACTCTGATGAGGGACCGGCCCTCCCTGGAGACCTCGGAATGCCCGGTGAACCGCTTCTCGACGCCGCCAGGGGATTTCAGGACGCCTTGTGCCCTCCACCTTCCGGGTTCTAACAGGTAGCTATGATGCATCGTTCAGCCTCGTCAAAAAGACGAAGCGGGTTGAAGGGATCAACCCGCCTCGTCGGGGCCAACCCTCAGGGATTACTTCGGCATGTCGAACCGGATAACGAAGACCGTTACCGGCGTATTCCCGAGATTCTTCCCGTTGTGGGTAATCCCGGACTCCCAGTAGACTGATCCAGGTCCCAGAACCTTGGTCGTAATGCTTCCATCGGGCTGCTTCTCCTCGATGGTCGCCGTCCCCTCCATGAAGTAGGCAATGGCGGGCCCAGGGCCGCCGGGCTTTGAACTGTCGTGGGAATGCCACCCACTCTCTGCCCCTGGCGGGATCGTGACCACATAGACGTTCACCACCGCCTCTTTGGGGATGTCGCTGGTGACGAAAGGCTCTATCAGGTACTGCCTGTTGACCTTGGGCATCTCCTGCCCATATGCCTGAGGGGCTATTGGTCCAAGGACAAGGCCGAGGACCAGCCCAGCGACCAAGATCGTGAAACTTCGGCGTAGACCTTTTGCCATCTTAACCCCCTCCTTCCTCACTCAAGCTTCCTTCGGATGTGGGATTGAAAGACAGGTGCATCCTTCCCAAATCCGAAATCCGCAATCCCCAATCCAAAATACTGAGAGTCGACACTCGACCGAGGCTTCGGCCGAGCTCAGCCGAGGCGCTCGCTGCAGGCGGCTGGCTGAACGCTTCAATATTTAAACCTACCCTCCCTCCGCGTCAAGAACTTTTCTTGGGAATCCCTTAGCGCCTGATGTTGCAGGTTCATCGCAGGCCACCGCCGATTTTTGCTTGACCGGCCTGGGGGACTCTGGTAGGTTAACCCCGGCCCAGTCTGGCCAGGGATCAGTTCGAATAGGCCAGCCCAAGGAGGAAATGCCTATAGACGAAAGACTGGATCACCTGTGGACTGTTGGCCCGCTTTGGGTGTAGAGAGGGAAGAGGGTGGCGCCCGAAAGGGCGGAAAAAGAACCTCAAAGGTGAGGAGGAGGTTCGAAGATGGCACGAGAGAATCTTCAAGGAAAGGGGACCAAAGGTGCGGGAGAGAGCATGGCCTTGGGGGCCCTGGATCCCCTGAAGCTGGCCGTCATACCTGCCTTCGTGGGCGTCTTCGCCTATGTCGGCCCGGGGATCCTCTGGGCCGCCCTGGCCCAGGGGAGCGGGGAGCTGATCTGGTGGCCGTATCTGACGGCCAAATACGGGGCCGCCTTCCTGGGGCTCCTGATCCCCGCCTCGCTCCTCCAGTACTGGGTCAACATCGAGATCTGCCGCTATGTCGTCGCCACCGGGGAGAACCCCCTGACGGGCTTTACCCGGATGGCCAGATGGTTCACTTACACCGTCATGGTGGGGATCATCATTGAGAACGCCTGGTTCGGGGCCTACTCCGCCGCCGGTGGGACCGCCCTGGCTTCTCTGACTGGTTTCCCCGTTGGCTGGAGCCCCAAGGGGCAGTCGCTCTTCTGGGGCTACGCGACCATCGGGATCTACCTCTTTGCCCTGGTCTTCGGCAAGGTGGTCTACAACATCGTGGAAAAGGTCTCAATGGCCGTGGTGGTCATTACCATGGCGGGGATCGGCTTTGCTATCTTCCAGCCGAAGGTGACAGCGGTGACCGGAGCCTTCTGGGGGAGCCTTCTTCCCCACTTCTCCTGGCCGGCCAATTGGGAAGGGAGCGATTTGAAGATCCTGGTCACCAGCATCGCCTATGCTGGGGCAGGAGGGTTCGGCCAGCTCTTCATCGGGTACTGGATCCGGGATAAAGGCTTCGGGATGGGGAAGCACATTGGCCGGGTGACCAGCCCCATCACCGGCGAGGAGGAGGCCATCCCGGCCACCGGCTTTTATTTCAAGGACACGGAAGAGAACAGGCGGAACTTCATGGGGTGGATGAAGGCCGTCCATTTCACGAACTTTGTCGGGGTCTTCCTGAACACCCTGACAACCATCATCATGAGTTGGTTGGCCTTCGCCCTCCTCCTCCCCACCGGAAAGATCCCCAAGGGCTGGGAGATCGCCGTGGTCCAGTCGGCCTTCTTCGAGGTGGCCTGGGGCCCCATCGGAAAAGCCCTTTTCCTGATTGTGGCCGCCGCGTTCCTCTGCGATGTCTGGATCCAGTTGACTGACGGCTGGTCCCGGGTCTTTGCTGACTTCCTCTACGCCAACTTCGAGACCACCCGGAAGAAACATTTCCGCTTCTGGTACTATGTCTTCGTGGGCGTCTTCACCGTTCTGACCACCACCACCATGCTGATGGGCCAGCCGGGGCAGCTCATCGCCATGCGGGGGGTGGTCTCCTTCCTGGCCATGGGCTTCTACTGCCCGGCCCTGATCTATCTGAACTATAAGTTCC
>JACQHM010000129.1 GCA_016199025.1 Candidatus Methylomirabilota bacterium
CCCGTGGACTGCGCCTCCCTGCCTGAGCCTCTGCTGGAGTCAGAGCTGTTTGGGCACGAAAAGGGGGCCTTCACCGGGGCTGTCGCATCCCGGCCCGGCCTCTTCGAGTTCGCCAACGGGGGGACCATCTTCCTGGACGAGGTGGGGGACTTGAGCATGAACCTCCAGGCGAAGCTCCTCCGGGTCCTCCAGGAGCGACAGATCCGTCGGGTTGGGGGGAACCGGTTCATCGACGTGGATGTCCGGGTCCTCTCGGCCACCAACCGGGACCTCCAGGCCATCGTCGGCAAGGGGGAGTTCCGCGAGGACCTCTATTACCGGCTCAACGTCATCGCCATTCCCCTCCCCCCCTTACGGGAACGGAGAGGGGACATTCCCCTCCTGGCCCAGCATTATGTGAAGAAGTATAGCACCTCGACCGGGAAAGCGATCAAGGGCATCACGCCCAGGGCCATGGAGTTGTTCGAGGCCTACTCGTGGCCGGGAAACGTCCGGGAGTTGCAGAACGTGATCGAACGGGCTGTGGTCTTGGCAGAGGGGGAGTACATCACACCGACCGATCTCCCTGAGTACCTGAAAGGCAAAGGCCCCGCCGCCCCTTTGGAACCCCTGGAGGATCTCCCCCTCAAAGAGGCCAAGGAGCGGCAGGTCAAGGTGTTTGAGCGGGAGTACCTCGTTCACCTCTTAAAGCGGCACCAGGGGAACATCTCTCAAGCGGCCAAGGCCGCCGGGGTGGATCGGAAGACGATTCACCGCCTGTTAAAACGGCACGGTCTCCACGCCTCTTAAAAGGGCACCTACCATATGGGGCATCCCTGTCCCACCTTCCCAAGCCTAAGAGAATCCAAAGGTTAGATCGAGAGTCGGCCATTGAAGAGGAAGGGATGCGCTATGGCAATGCCTGCAAAGCAGAAAGCCCTCTACCTTCTCTGGGGCGTGGCCGCCCTTGCCCTTACCTACGCCGCCTGGGGGTTTGGCCAGCGATATCTCGGGGCTGGCGGGGCGGAAGGCCTCATCGGGGGAAGCGGCAGAATCGAGGGGACCGAGGTCACCGTCGCGACGAAGGCCTTCGGCCGGATCGAACGGCTCTTTGTCAAGGAGGGGGAGCGGGTCGAGAAGGGCCAACTCTTGGTGGTGATCTCCTCTGATCAGCTCCAGGCCCAGCTCGAATCAGTGTTGGCCGAGGCGGCGGCGTCGGAGCGGCAGGTGAAACGGGAGGAGGAGAACGTCCGCTTCTGGGAGAGCAAGGTGGAGGAGGCGAGGGTGGGGCTGAAGCTCGCCACACGGGAGGCTGCCGGGCGGATCGATCAGGCGAAGGCTTCCCTTGAAGCGGCCGAGGCCGATCTCGTGAGGACGGAGGCAGATCTTGAGCGGACCAGGAAGGATCTGGTTCGCTACGAGGCCTTATACCAGGAGAAAGGGATCCCGCTTCAAGTCGTCGATCATGCGAAGGCGGCAAAGCGGGCATCAGAGGCCCAAGGGGAAGGGGCCAAGAAAGAGGTCGAGCGGGCTCAGGCCACCTTCCGATTGGCGGAGGCCGGACAGTTGATCGTCTCGTTACGGGAGCGGGAACTTCAGAGCGCCCTCGCCATGTGCGATCAGGCCAAGGAGGCCCTCCCCATGGCCCAAGCCGGGGTCAAGGCGGCAAAGGCCCGGGTCAGGGAGGTGGAGGCGGCCCTCGGGGATATGAGGATCGTCTCCCCCGCCTCGGGGACTATCATCGCCAAGCTGGTCGAGGAAGGGGAGGTGGTGACCCCCGGCAGCCCCCTCCTCACCCTGGTGGACCTGGACGACCTCTTCCTGAAGATCTACATCCCTGAGCCGGAGATCGGGAAGATTACTTTGGGGAGCCCGGCCAGGATCAGGGTGGACGCTTTCCCCAATCGTTTCTTCGAGGCGGTCGTGAGCGAGATTGCCCAACAAGCCGAGTTCACCCCCAGGTTCGTGGAGACCAAGGAGGAGCGGGCCAAGCTCACCTTTTGGGTGAAGCTTCGGGCCAGGAACCCCCAGGGGCTCTTGAAGCCCGGGATGCCCGCCGAAGGTGTCATCCTGTGGAAGGAAGGGGCGTCGTGGAAGGAGGGATGATCCGGCGAATCCTGACCATCGTCAGGAAAGAGTTGTTGGTGATCCGCCGGAGCCGGCTCTACATCGCCCTGGCCCTGGTGGTCCCCGTCGCCCTGATGCTCCTCTTCGGCTTTGGCTTCACCTTTGACGTGAATCAAGTCCCTGTTGGGGTCTTAGACCTGTCCCGAACCAGCAGGAGCCGGGAGTACCTGGATGCCTTCTTCAGCTCCAGATATTTCCGGCTGGAACGTTATGCAGAGGATCTCTCCGAACTGGAGCAGGCCCTCACCGAAGGGAAGATCCGCCTGGCCCTTGTCATCCCGCCGGAGTTCTCCCGCCTCCTGGATGAGGGGAGAACGGCTGAGGTCCAGGCCCTGATTGACGGCTCCTGGCCGAACCAGGGCACCATTATCAGGGGGTATCTCAGTGCCGTCAATGCCCGCTTCAACGAAGGGAGGGCTAAAGCCCTCCCCTACGTAGGGGCGGGGTTTAACCCCGCCCTCCTTAAGATGTGGAGAGGCCCGTTGAGAAACGATCCCCTGACGTTAGAGACCAGGATCTGGTTCAACCCAACCCTTGAAAGCAAGAACTTCGTCGTCCCGGGCATGATCGTCACTACCCTGATGTTCTACCCCGCCCTCCTGACGACCCTGGCCGTTGTCAGGGAGAAGGAGCTGGGCTCCATCCTGAACATCAACACCTCCCCTATTTCTCCCTTCGAATTCCTCCTCGGCAAGCTCCTCCCGTACTTCTTCATCTCTCTGGTGAACTTCGCCATCATCTTCGCTATGACCCTCGTGATCTTCCGGGTCCCGTTCCGGGGGAGCTTTTCCCTGCTCCTCCTCGGCTCCATCTTGTATATCCTCTCAACTGTCGGGATCGGTCTTCTCGTCTCCCTCGTCACCCGGACCCAGGTGGCCGCCACCCTGCTCACCTTCTTCGCCACCATCATCCCTTCCTTCCTCTACTCCGGCTTTCTGATCCCAATCTCCAGTATGGATGCGGTCTCTCAAGGGGTGAGCTTCCTCCTCCCCGCCCGCTACATGACGGAGATCGTCCATGGAACGTTCCTGAAAGGGGCGGGCTTCACTCTCCTCTGGCCGCGCTTCCTGGCCCTCTTGCTCTACTCTCTGGTTCTCAGCGTCCTCGCTCTGAAACTCTTCAGGAAGCGGGCGTAGCCGATGCCGAAGCGCCTCTGGTCTTTGATCAGGAAGGAATTCCTCCAGTTCTTCCGCGACCCCGCCCTCTTCTTCATCGTCCTCTGGGGTTTCACCGGCATCATCTACCTGGATACGAGCGCCACCGACCTGGAGATGAAGCGGATCGCCCTGGCCGTCTACGATCTGGATCGGACGAGGGCCAGTCGGGAGCTGATTGACCGGTTCAGGATGCCCTACTTCCGGATGATCGGCGCCGTCCAACGGGAGGAGGAGATCAGAAGGCTTCTGGATTCAGGAAAGGCCTTCCTGATCCTGGTCATCCCCCAAGGGTTCTCCAGACGCCTGGCCGAGGGGAGCGAGGCCAAGGTCCAGCTCCTGATCGATGGGACCATCTCTAACGGGGCCCTGGTGGCCATGGGCTATGCCGATCAAATCCTTGAGCAGTACAAGGGGGAGATCAGACCGGAGGTCCGGGCCCTCAGAAGGCCAGGCGTGGAGGTCAAGACCCGGATCCGGTTCAACCAGAATTTGCAGACTGAGTACTTCATGTCCCTGACGGAGCTGTTCACCGTCATCACCATGATCGCCATCCTCCTCCCCGCAGCGGCCATGGTCCGGGAGAAGGAGCACGGGACGGTCGAGCAACTGCTGGTGACCCCTTTGCGACCCTGGGAGATCATGCTGGCCAAGATCCTCCCCATGGGGGCCATCGTGCTGACGGGGACCTTCCTGGGCCTCACCCTTGTCGTCCAGGGCATCTTCCATGTCCCCCTTCGGGGAAACCTCTTTCTCTTTTTCGTCGTGACGGCCATCTACGTCTTCACCACCTCAGGGTTGGGCTTAAGTATTGCTGCCCTCTCCCGGACGCTGGCCGAGGCGATCCTGATGACGCTCCTGATCTTAGCCCCCATGCTCTTCCTCTCCGGCACCTGGACCCCCCTCGAGGTGATGCCCTCCTGGATGCGGGTGATCACCCTCTTTTCTCCCTTGCGGTACTATCTGAAGCTGGGGTTCGGCATCCTATTGAAGGGGGCAGACCTGGGGATGCTCTGGCACGACTTGTTGGGCCTTGCCCTGTTAGGAGGGCTGCTCTTTGCCCTCGGAGCCCTCCGCTTCCGCCGGAGCTTCACATAGAAGAATATGGCCAGGATATGCCCGAAGTTGTCGCTTGGCATCAGCGACTTCCTCGAACAAATTGCCAGGCGAAATGACCAAGGGGGAGGCAATGCCATGAGTATTCGTAAGGAGTCTCGTGAGGAAGCCTACGATGTGATTGTCGTGGGGAGCGGGATGGGCGGGCTTTCCGCAGCGGCCTTGCTGGCCAAAGCCGGAAGGAAGGTGCTCGTAGTGGAACGCCATGACCGCCTAGGCGGCTATGCCCAGGCCTTTCATCGCAAAAAATATCTCTTCGATGCCGCGGTTCATCTGATCGGCGGCTGTGAACCCACCGGATCCGAGACGGGGGGGCTGATTGACGGCCTCCTCCGTCTCCTGGGTGTTCGAGACCGTTGCACGTTCTTGCGGGTCAACCCCTTTTATACCGCTGTCTTTCCCGGCTTTCGACTCCACGCCCCCCTGGGTCTGGAGGAATTCCTTCACGCTCACCTTCAGCATTTTCCAAAGGAAGAGAAGGGATTCCGTCAACTTCTTCAGCGTTGCGCCCAACTCAACCAGGAGATTCGCCAATTCCCCTCAGAACTCTCCTTTTGGGATGTCGTCCGCATGCCGAAACGCTTTCCAAGGTTGTTCAAGGATCATCAAGCAACCCTCGGTGAGGTGATGGATGAACATCTCACGGATCCTCGGCTCAAGGCGGCCTTTGCGACCTTATGGCCGTACCTGGGATTACCACCGTCCAGGCTCTCCTTTCTGTACTGGTCCGCGATGCTGATGAGTTTCATCGAGGAGGGTGCCTTCTATTGTCAGGGAAGTTTTCAAGAGTTTGTCAATGCCTTTGTGGAGGCCCTGCGGCAGAACGGGGGTGAGCTGTTGCTCCGGAGCCGGGTGCGTCGGATCCTCGTCAAGGGTCGGCAGGTGACGGGAGTCCTCTTGGAAAATGGGCAGCGGATTCACGCGCCTGTGGTGATTTCCAATGCGGACGCCAGGCAAACCTTTGAGGAACTGGTGGGGGTGGAACATCTGCCGGGGCGGTTTGTGAAGACCCTCGGCCGCATGAAACCCTCCCTGTCGGCCTTTGTGGTGTATCTGGCGACGGACCTGGATGTCCGGCAGATGGATGCAAGCCATGAGATGCTCTTGTACAGGTCCTGGGATCACGAGGAAACGCACCGGAAGATCCTGGAGGGAAAGCCTTTGGGGATTGGAATCTCGGTCCCTACCCTGATTGATCCTTCTCTAGCCCCACCGGGTGAGCATCTGGTCATCGTGACGACGCTCATTCCCTATGGAATCGGGGCGTCGTGGCGGCGGGAAAAAGCCCGGTATGCGGAGATGCTCTTGGATGAGCTCGAAGCAGTGTTCCCCGGCTTTCGAGACCACATCACCTTTGCCGAGGGGGCCTCCCCGCGCACGATGGAACGGTACACCCTCAACCTGACCGGGGCCATCTACGGGTGGGAGGTGTCCCCCGACCAGGTGGGGCGCAAGCGACTTCCGCATCACACCCCCCTTCGAGGGCTCTACCTTTCGGGGCACTGGACCGAGCCGGGTGGGGGGATTTATGCCGTTCTGATGTCAGGTCTTCAAACGGCCCAGATCGTGTTGGGGTATCCCACTGTAGGTAAGTTCCTGGAGGCGTTGCACACCCGTGATCTTTGACCACGATGATAGTCACCTTGCTTCCTGACATCTTGGTGCGGTTGCTGAACCGGAACCCGATGGAAGGAGAAGGTGTTGCGCCTATTGACAAGATGTCACGGGAGGGATGCATGGAAAGGACTTTTTTGTCAAATTGACAAAAATGCCCCCTCCTTAACCCTCCTCCTTTAAGGGGGAGGAGGGAGGTGGGGATGCCTAACCCCTTGTCTGGAAGGCCCTCTGGCGGGATCCGGAGGGCCTCATGTGTTCTGGCATGCCCCTTGCTCAAGGACGAATCAGGTCAGGAAAGCCGTCAGGGACTTGGAGCGGGGACACAACCTTCCTGGACCGGCGGGGGATCATCCGACATAAGCATATCGGCGAGATCTCGATGGAGACCCTGACCCAGGAGATTGAGAAGCTCTTGTCGTCAGCGTGAGCGTCGGAGCGATCCGAGATCCCCTGAGAGACTGTCTGAAAAGCTTTGCTCCCCCCTTTCGTAAAGGGGGGAATGTTCGTCACACATGACTTCTCAGACACGCTCTGAGGGGTTGAGGTCCAAGGGATCGTTGTTCGGCTGCCAAAAAGTCACAGGAATTGTCCCGCACGGCGCCCGTTTTGCCAATTTGTCAATCCCCCGAGGGTTGGGGTCCAACCTCCGTGCCGTGGCCCCTTTTCGCCCCTGGAAAATCAAAGGGTTGTCCAGTTTCTTCGATCTCGACGTTCTGGCATCGCTTTTGCTCCCTTGAAGCGATGAAGCGAAGAGGGATGGCGTCAGCGAAACCCGAACGGGGGAGGTTCGAGATGGAAACAGGACGTTTAAGAAAGGTCGGGCCGGTGGCCCTGATGTTCTTCTACCTGGCCATCGCCTTGGAGGTGGTCATCATGATCACCCCCTTTACCGTCTACTTCTACTCGGTCTATGCCCCTATCCTAAACCGGCTGGAGGCGTCTCCCTGGACCGCCTGGCTCACCGCGTTCTTCCTTCCCCACATCTCTTACACAGGGGATCCGCTCCTCGGGACCCTCGCCACCCTCGGCCCGATCCTGTTGGGCGCAGGGCTCCTCATCTTCTTCGTCTGCGCCTTCCAGGTCTACTCGGCGAAGCTCTTCAAAAGGGGCGTCGTCTCGGGGGGTCTCTACGCCAGGATCCGTCACCCCCAGTATCTGGGGTTGGGGATCGCCGGGGCCGGGCTTCTCCTCTACTGGCCCCGCTTCATCATCCTGATCCTCTACTTGAGCATGCTCTTCGTGTACGACCTCCTGGCGCGCAATGAGGAGGGGAGGATGCTCCGGAAATACGGGAACGGCTACCGGCAGTATATGGAGAAGGTCCCCATGTTCCTCCCGGGGAATCCTGGCGGAAGGCTCTTCACGGCCTTGACAAGGGGGATGGCCCGGAAGGGCCTGGCCCTGGTCCTTCTCTATGCGATCGTCCTCGGTGGTGGGATCGGGGCGGCCTTTGCCCTCCGGGCCTACACGAGGACAAAGGTGCCCGTCCTCTACGATGAAAATCTCGTAGCGGTCTCTTTAACGCCTAGCGACAGGGGGAGGATAGAAGGCCTCCTCCAGGTGGCCCTATCCAGTCCAGAGGTTGTCCCCCTCCTGGAAAAGTTCCACGGCAAGAACGGCCACACCCTCATCGCCTACATCCTCCCCCAGGAGTACATGATGCAGCACCTCCTGGCCGATTTGGGTGAGCACGAGGCCCACCACGGGAGGGGGGAACAGGGGGGCTTCTTGGCGGTCCTCAAGCACCTGGGGGAAATGTACCTGTTAAAGCCGTTCCGCCAACTGAAGGCCGGGGGGAAGGCGGTCGAGAAGCGGATCATCTTCGCCGAGGCCAAGACCGCCGCCGGGGAGGATGTCCCTTCCCAACGGGCCCTTTCGGCCGATGTCCTCCGCTACCCCCTCTTCTTCGCCGACCTGGATGCCGCTCGAGGGAAGGTGACCCTGACCATGGAGACGCCGAGGCGCCACTCCTGGGGGACCATCCCGGTCCCGGCCTTTTAGGGGGAGACGATGTGGTGCCACCTGATCCTGTTCATGCCGGCCCTGGCCCTCCCGGTCTTCTTCGTTCTGCCCCTCCAGGCAGCCCTCCCGATTTACCTCTTCCTGGTCGCCCTGTCGGGCCTGGTGTACGTGGCTATCGTCAAGGCGTTCCGCCTGCCGATCCAGACGGGCCGGGAGGGGATGATCGGCAAAACAGGGGAGGTGGTTGTGGATCTTCAGCCCGAGGGGGTGGTCCGGTATCAGAACGAGCTCTGGTCGGCCCGCGCTTCGGAGCGGCTCGTCAAAGGGGAGAAGGTGGTGATCGTAAACGTGGACAACCTGAAGGTTATTGTCCGGCGGGTCTCTGCACGGCCCGTCGTGTAAAGGAAGGAGGAGGCGATGCGAGCAGTGGTTTCTGTCGTCGTGGCGTCCGTGCTGCTGGCGGTGGCGGCTGTCACCTTCGGGCAGGAGGGGGAGACGAAGACCCATCAGGGAGGAGGGGTGACCATTGAGGCGACCTACCTGGGCGTCCAGCAGGAGGGCGACCGGGAGGTGATCAAGATCGAGGTCAAGATGGATACCCACTCGGTCGGATTGGATCAGTACCAGATGGAGGCCCTCTCGGCCTTGAGGGATGGGCAAGGGAGGGAGCTCAGGCCGGTCAGATGGGTGTCCGCTTCGGGAGGCGGCCATCATCGGGCGGGGGTCCTTCTCTTCCCGGTGGTGGATTCCTCAGGCAGACCGTTCATCGCAAAGGAGAGCCAGTACCTCGAGTTGGTCATTCGCAATGTGGCAGGGGTGAAGGAGAGGACCTTCCGGTGGAAGCCCGCCCAGTCCTAAGCGGCGCGGAATTTGGGCGACACGTTCGCCCGCGCCGCTCGCCCCGGCTGAAAAGGAGGTGGTGCCCGGAGGACGTGGGTTCGTGGGTTCATCTGAAGTGGTTCATTACCGATGAACAGAGGGAGGAGATTCGATGCGCAAGGGATCGATTCGGGTCACGTTCCTGACGATGCTGGTTGCCTTGTTGGCCGTGAGCGTGAACGGTGTCCTGGCTGAGCAGGAAGGCCATGAAGGCAAGGTGCCTCACAAAACCAGCAAGGTCATCTCCCTGGCCGGGGGGACGGTATCCCCGGAGACCTTAGAGATCACCCGGGGGGACACGGTGATCTGGTTCGCCGTGGATCAGCCTGCCATGGTGTACTTCTCCGAGGGCACCCCGGTGAAGCTGGCCTGCGTGGCCCCCACCCGGTTCAGGCTGAACGAGGAGGAGGCGTACACTTCCGGGCTCATCCCTCCCGGGGGGACGGCCAGCCTCTGCTTCGTCGAGCCCGGCACCTTCAATTACGCGGTGTTCTTTAGGGGCGGTGTGGAGGCTGGCGGTCGCGTCAGCCCCGGCCCCGGCGTGCCAGCGGGGCGGATCATCGTCAAGTGACTTTGATTGGTGGGAGGGAGGCCCGGGCCTTCGGGGATCGTGGGAGTCCTCAAGGCCCGGGCTTTTCCTTTCTTCCCTTCCCCATCCGCTTCCCAATGAGGTAAAATGCTCTGAGGCGATCACGTCTTCAGGGACAAGCCCACCGGACACGGGCACCCTTTGGGGGTATCCTCGGAGAGAACCGATGGGGTTTCGAGGATGGTTCAGGCTGAACCTGGAGCAGGCCGAGCTGGCCTTTGCGGTCTTCAAGACCCTGGCCTTCGTCGGAGCAGTGGCCGCCCTGTTCTTAGCCCCCGTCAGGCCGGAGCACCAGGTCCACCTTCCGCCCCTGCTGGCCTTCTTCCTTCTCTATCATCTTCTCCTCTATGGAGCCGCCTTCCGATGGCGGTGGGCGATCCGGGGGATCCTCCTCGCCATCCTCGCCTGCGACCTCCTCTTTGTCTTCTTCCTGGTCTGGTTCACCGGGGGCTTCGAAAGCCATTTCTACCTCCTTTTCTATCTGATCATTACCATGAGCGCGTATTTCTTCGGCTTTCCCATCGGACTTGGTTCGGCCGTTGTCTCAGGGCTTCTCTACATGGGGGCCTCCTTCGCCAGCCATCCTGAAGCGGTCCACCTCGGGCATCTCTCGGCCAGGATTGCCCTCTTCGGCCTCTTCGGGGTCTCGGTCGGGTTCCTCTCAGAGCGGGATCGCCGGTATCGGGCCGCCGTCGAGCAGTTGAACCGAGAGCTTCACCAGGCTTACCGGGAGCTTCAGGCGGCTCAAGAGCGGCTTATCCAGGCCGAGCGGTTGAGCACCATCGGCAAGATGTCGGCGAAGGTGGCCCATGAGATCAGGAACCCGTTAAGCGCCATTCACCTGAACGCTGAGTTGTTGGAGGATGAGATCGAGCACCTCCAGGGGGCCTCAAAAGAGGAGGCCTCAGGCCTGCTCGCCTCCATCAAGACCCAGGTCCAGGCCCTGGCCGAGCTGACCGAGGAGTACCTCCGCTTTGCCCGGATGCCGGAGCCGAAGCCTCAACCGGAGGCGATCAATGAGATCGTTGCCGACCTGGTGGACTTCCTGGTGCCAGAAAGCGCCGAGAGGGGTATCGTGATCGAGTCCAGGTTTGCCCCTGACCTCCCAACCGTCTTGGTGGATCGGCGGCAGCTCCGTCAGGCCCTCTTGAACATCACGAGGAACGCCTTCGAGGCGATGCCTGACGGCGGCCACCTGGTCATCGTGACGCGACGGGCCGGTCGCGGTTCCCCGATCGCCGGTCCCGAGAAACGAAAACCAAATAGCCGACCACCCACGATGGACGCTGAGTTCGTCGAAATCAGCGTCTCAGACACAGGAGTCGGCATCCCGCCCGAGAGCCTGGGGAGGATCTTCGAGCCCTTCTTTACCACCAAAGGGGAGGGGACAGGGTTAGGATTGACCATTGTCAGGCAGATCGTGGAGCAGCAGGGGGGGACCATCGCCTGTCAGAGCGTTCCAGGGGAGGGGACGACGTTCACCATCAGGCTTCCCCTTTCCTCGGGGAAGGGAGCATCATGAACGGATCAGAAGTTCGTAGGACTATCCTGGTGGCAGACGATGACAGGGCGATCAGGGAGGCCCTGGCCAAAATCCTGAGCAAAGAGGGGTTCCAGGTTCTCCTGGCCGAGGATGGGCGGAAGGCCCTCGACCTCCTCCGGACCCACAGGGCCCAGATCATCCTGGCCGACCTGAAGATGCCGGGGCTGTCGGGCCTGGAGCTCTTAAAGGCGGCGAAGGCTATCAGCCCGGAGGTCGAGGTCATCATGATCACCGGCCACGGGAGCATCGAGGAGGCCGTGGAGGCGATGAAGGAGGGGGCCTACGATTTCATCACCAAGCCCTTCCAGCGGGTGAGCCTCATGAAGGCCGTCCGGAAAGCCTTGGAGAAGCAGGCCTTGGTCGTGGAGAACCGGGCCCTCCAGGCGCGTCTTGTGGAGCTCCAACAGCAGGGGCGGATCATCGGGACCAGCCCGGCGATGCAACGGGTCCTGGAGCTGGTTGAGCAGGTCGCGGGGAGTTCGGCGACCATCCTGATCCAGGGGGAGAGCGGGACGGGGAAGGAGCTGATCGCCAACGCCATCCATGCCTTCAGCCCCCGCCACGATCGGCCCTTTCTCAAGGTGAACTGCGCCGCCATCCCCGAGACCTTGTTGGAGTCAGAGCTGTTCGGGTATGAGAAAGGGGCCTTCACGGGGGCCTTCGCCCGGAAGGCGGGACGCTTTGAGATGGCCCACGAAGGGACTATGTTCCTAGACGAAGTCGGGGACCTGCATCCCGGGACCCAGGCGAAGCTCCTCCGGGTCCTCCAGGAGGGGGAGTTCGAGCGGCTGGGGGGGACCAAGACCCTGAAGGTGGATATCCGGATCATCGCCGCCACAAACACGGACCTCGCCCAGGCCGTCAGGGAGAAGCGGTTCCGGGAGGACCTTTACTACCGTCTGAACGTGATCACCATCCCCCTCCCCCCGTTACAGGAGCGGCAGGAGGACATCCCCCTGCTGACCCATCATTTCTTAAGGATCTCCGCCGCGAAAAACAACAAAGCCTTGGAAGGCTTCACTCCCGAGGTTTTGGACCTCCTCCAGACCTACCCTTGGCCGGGGAATGTCCGGGAGCTGGAGAACGCCATCGAGCGGGCCGTTGTCTTGAGCAAGGGCCGACTGATCGAGCCAAAGGACCTTCCCGAGACCATCACCGGGCAGGGGCCAAGCGAACGGGAGCGGGCCATCACCATTCCTTTGGGGACCCCCTTGGAAGAGGTCGAGCAGCGGTTGATCGAGGCGACCCTGGAGCAGACCAAGGGGGACAAGACCCTGGCGGCCAAGCTCTTAGGGATCGCCAGCCGGACCATCTACCGGAAGCTGAAGCAGAAGTAAGGGGGTTTGGGTCCCAGCGGACCAAAACGCCCTCCATCGACATTTTGTCAATCCCCGAGGCTTCCTGCCTTTCCAGGCTTCCATTCTATCCCTGAAAAATCAAATGGTTACGTGACTCCGACCATTTCAAGGTTCTGGCATCTCCTTTGCTTACTCTTTACCAGGGGGTAAGGATCTCGGTAGAGCCGTCGGTAGCGGACGGGTGAGCCATCGAGGTTATGAACGCGACGCGGACTGCGTGGCGGTCCTGGGCTCGATTGACATCGTCCTGGGGGAGGTCTCGATCGGTAGGAGGAGACGGTGCGAGGGAAGGCGTTTCTGTGGCTTGTCATGATGGCGCTGTTGGCGGGATGCCCTGTGGCGGGCTGGCCGTCAAGAGCGACAGCCGGGGTCGAGACAGCGGCGCCTCCTGCCTTGTTCCTCTACGACCTTGAGCGGATGATTACCTCGCTCGAACAGCTCACGGGATGGGATGTGGCAAAGATCCCTCGACCTAGGGTGGAGGTCCTGAGCCCCCAAGAGTTTACCCGCCGGCTCAACCTCGATGTCGCCACCGGCATCGTGTTCCTCGGTTATTACACAATCGGCCGGGAAGGCCGGCCGGATACGATCCTCATCAACCGCATCTGTCTCTCTGAGGCGGAGGCCTTCAAGCTCTCCTCCGATGCCTTGTGTCACAGCACGCTCCTCCATGAGCTGGTCCATTGGGTGCAGACGCACCGTCCCCTTCGACACCCTCCCGATCGGATCAGGCGGGAGCGTGAGGCCGTGACCTGGGAAGAACGGTATCTCGCCCAACTTCGCGGGTCGGGGTCCTCGATGGATGGACCCATGGGGCGAACGACAGGTCCCCAGCGTGGGCCAAAAGGCGAGAGCGCCTCACAAGACGCTTGGCCAAAGGGGAGCGGCTTGTAACGAAGGTCAGTGCCTCACCGAAGGCCGTTGACAAAGTGTCAGGGATCGTTCCGACGGAGCGGAGGCTAAGGGCGAAGGGACCGCCCGGCTGGCAGAGATCGGGCAAGGGTTCAACCGAGAAGATAGGGCGGAGCGAGAGGGGGAAGCCCTTCGCCTGGAGGGGCTCACGAAAGCCTTCGACGGCTTCGTGGCCGTGGATGGGATCTCCCTCTCAGTGGGCCGTGGGGAGGTCTTCGGCTTCTTGGGCCCGAACGGGAGCGGAAAGACGACCACCATCCGGATGCTCTGCGGCCTCCTCCTCCCCACGGCGGGACGGGCTGAAGTCTTAGGCCACGACATCGTCCGGGAGCCTGAGAAGGTGAAGCCTCGGATCGGCTACATGTCCCAGCGGTTTTCCCTCTATCACGAGCTGAC
>JACQHM010000140.1 GCA_016199025.1 Candidatus Methylomirabilota bacterium
ATTCGGGAGCCGGCAGAGCGGCTCCCCTACAGTTTTGGGATAGGCTCTAAGAGCCAACCCCGATGTCCTCGAGCCTCGGGAGGCCGAGATTCTCTTGGAGGGAAGACCCATGAATTGGGCCCATCTGCATCTTGTGCTCAATCACGTCCCGGTTATCGGGATGGTGTTGGGCGTTGTTCTCCTGGCTGTCGCTTTGGTCAAGCAAAGCCGGGATCTCCAGCGGGTCAGCTTGGGCTTCTTCATCCTCCTGGCCTTGCTGGCCCTGCCGGTCTACTTCACGGGGGAGCCTGCCGCTAAGGTGATCGAACAACTGCCGGGCGTCTCGGAATCGGTGATTGAACGGCATGAAGAGGCAGCCCTGATCGCCCTGGTGGCGGTCGAAGTCCTAGGTGTCATCGCTTTAGGGGGGGTGTTCCTCTCTCGCCGCCCAAAGACCATCCCGACCTGGTTTGCCATCACCTTGTTGCTCCTTTCCATCGCGGTGGGCGGATGGATGGTCTGGACGGCAAATCTGGGGGGGCAGATCCGCCACACCGAGATCCGAGCGACTGGGAACGCCCTGACCCCGGCAGGGGAGATCAAAAGCGATCTTCCCGGAAGGGCGGAGGAAGCGGATTGAAGGGGAGGAGGAACAACGAAGGGAGAGGGGATGGATGCCATTGAAGCTTGGCTGACGGACCTCTGCCATGTCCTGAAAGACGAGCCTGGGGCCGTATCGGAGGTGCGTATAGGGGTCTTTTATACGGCGGCCCAGCTCGGGAGCGGTCATGTGGGCGTGGCCTTTACGCCCCGAGATCTCACCGACACGGTCTGTTGCCCGAGGTCGGCCGCCTCTGCACCGCCGGCGGGCCGTATGGCCGGACAGGAGGCCTGGACCCTCGCGGAGTATGCCCTGTCACCAGTGCCCTTACGGCGGGCGGTAGGGATTGCTGTCCTCAATGCCCTTTCGGCCTTAGCGATGACCCACCACGGTGTGCCAGGCGGACGGCTGCTCTCAGGGGTGGATGCCTTGGAGGCAGCCGGCGTCCAGCCGGAGGATCGGGTGGCGATGGTTGGTGCTTTTATCCCTTTTATCAAAGCGCTCAAGGATCAGGTCGCAGGATTGTGGGTGGTGGACAAGCACCGAGAGGCCCTGAAGCCGGATGAGGTGCCCTTATGGAGGCCTCCAGAACAAGCTGCGGAGATCCTCTCCCAGGCCAGCGTGGTGGTCATCACCGGCTCTGCTCTGGTAGAAGGTGGAATAGACACCTTGCTGACCACGGCATCCAGCGCCCGCAAGGTCGTCCTGGCAGGTCCAACGGCTTCCCCCTGGCCGCCGCCGTTTTTCGAGCGGGGCGTGCATGTGTTGGGAGGGATACGGGTCCTGGATGGCCCCAGGATGTTGCAGCTCGTAAGCGAGGGGGGCTCTGGCTATTTCTTTGAGACAGTGGCAGAGAAGATTTGCGCGATTCAGGAGGAAAAGTGATCGTCCGGCCTTGGCCGGTACTTGGCCGTAGGGGAGTAAAGGGTGGAGGATGTTTCGGATCCATCGGCTCTTCATCAAGACAGCCATCGCCTACTTTGTCCTTGGGGTTCTTTTAGGTGGCTTCCTTCTTTTGAACAAGGCCCTCTGGAACATCCCGTTCCCGTATGCGCTGGTGACCGTTCACAACCACATGATCTCCTTGGGCTTCATCGTGATGATGATCATGGGGGTTGCCTACTGGATGTTTCCCCGCCAGCCCGGGACAACCAGGGAGGCGGTGGCGAAAGATCCAATGGCGTGGGTGAACTACATTCTCCTGAATCTGGGCCTCATCCTCCGGGCTATCGCCGAACCCTTTTACCCCGCCTCCTGGACAAGGGTTGCCCTCGCAGGCTCGGCCATCTTGCAGACCTTGGGCGTCCTGTTCTTCGTCGGAGGGATCTGGAATCGGGTGCGTCCCCCTTCCACCTTCCCCAGGATGTGAGGGGTGAGAAGTCAAGGAAGGATGAGGAGGGGGATCATGAGTCGAGCCGGTCTCATCATTGGTGGGGTAAGCCTCATCATCCTAGGTGTTTCTTTCGGATGGGGGGCCACCCGGGTGACGGACAAGGACCTGGAGGAGGGGGAGTTGCTCTACAGGGAGGCCTGTGCCTCGTGCCATGGGGAGGATGGCAAGGGCCAGGTCCCCGGCCTGGAGATCAAGGTGCCCCCTCCGGACCTCACATGGTGTGCCTTTAACTCTGAGGAGCCGGACCGGGACTGGATCCTGATCACCGCCGAAGGAGGGCCGGCGACCGGGCGTTCAGACGTCATGCCCTCCTTTCGCGATGCGTTGACGGAGGATCAGATCCGGCAGGTCGTGGCGTACCTACGCACGTTCTGTACGGAGGACTGGCCGCGGGGGGAGCTGAACTTTCCGAGGCCCCTTGTGACCGAGAAGGCCTGGCCTGAGAACGAGATCGTCTTCACCTGGAATACGGCTCGGACGCCAGGCGATGAGCAAAGCACCCAGTTCTCATGGACCCTGGAGAAGCGGGTGGGGCCCCGGGGCCAGGTGGAGGTGAAGTTCCCCTTCCAGATCAACGATCCCGAAGGCCAGGGGGCCGTGGGTGGGATCGGTGACGTCGAGGCAGGGATCAAATACGTCCTGTACGACAACCTGGAACAGCTCTTTCTCTCCAGCGGAGGATTGGAGGTTGGTGCCCCGACTGGGAGCATCCGGCGGGGTTTGGGCGACGGGACGACAATCCTTTCCCCGTTTCTCGCCGCCGGGAAGGCCTGGGGAGACCTCATCGGGCAGGGGAGCTTCAAGTTCGAATACCCTGTTGTGACCCGTCGGGCCCCTAAAGCGCTCTTGTATAACCTGGCCTTCACCTATCCCATCCTCGCTGTTGGGCGACTCACCGAAGGCCAGGTCCTGTTGGAACTGAACGGCAAGAGCGAGTGGGGGACGGAGGCCCCGAAACATTTTCAGTTGTCTCTCACCCCGGGTCTCCGCAAAGCGCTCACCCGATCAGGCCTCTGGGCGGCTGCCGTGGGCGTCCAGGTCCCCGTGACCGGGGTGAGAGATGTCGACTATCGGGTCATGGGGTATCTCCTGTACGAGTATCCCCCGTTCCGGTTCGGGCGGTAGGGGGGGGTGAGAGGCTGGAGGGCAGAGCTTTCGAGTTGGAGTGGGAGCTTTCATATCTTCCGTGGAAAAGGAGGAAGATCGCATGGTCAATCAGGGACACAATCATGGGCATGCCAAGCGGGCCACTGAGGCTTTGAAGCACGACCACCGGATCATCGAACGGGTCCTGAGAGCTTTGGAGCGATCCATCCAGCGGTTGGAGGAAGGCCAGCCCTTCGAACCGTCGGTCTTGGCCAAGGCCCTCGACTTTTTCCAAGGGTTCGCCGATAAGTGCCACCACAAGAAAGAAGAAGACCTTCTCTTCCCGCTCCTTTCCAAGCGTGGTGTCCCTGTCGAGGGGGGGCCCATCGGGGTGATGCTTTCAGAGCATGAGGACGGTCGGCGTTTCCTGAAGGGCTTGAAGGAGGGGCTGGACAAGCTCGATTCCGAACCGGAGGTGGCGAAGCGGCTCATCGTGGAGAACGGGGCGGGCTACATCCAACTCCTCCAGTCGCACATCTTCAAGGAGGACAACGTCCTCTTCGTCATGGCCGACCACGTCCTCGGCCCTGATGAGCAGGCCCGGCTGTCCGAGGAGTTCGAGCACGTAGAGCATCACCATGTCGGCCACGGTGTCCATGAGCGGTACCTGCGGTTGGCCGAGGAGCTGGAGGCACTGGTCTAGGCGACAGGCTTTGAGCGGTGTGCAGGATGAGCGTTGGCTTGACGCCGGTGGATCATCTTGGTACGCTTGAAGGAGAGGGCTTACAGCTTGACTTTCTCTTGAAGAAAGGAGGAACCGTGGCGTATATCATTGCAGAACCGTGTATCAACGTGAAGGACCGGGTCTGAGTGGACGTGTGTCCCGTGGCCTGCATCTACGAGGGGGCGGATCAGCTCTACATCCACCCTGAAGAGTGCATCGACTGCGGGGCCTGTGAACCGGAGTGTCCGGTCACCGCCATCTTTGAAGAGAGTGCTACACCCGAGCAGTGGAAGGACTACATCGCGAAGAACCGCCAGTTCTTCGAGGAGAACCCCGGCGTCCAAGCCGCCAAGGGGAAAGGGGAGATCGGCTCGGGCGGGATGGGACCCACGGCCGTCCAGTGGCCTTCATAGCCGGTCGGTAAGGTTCTGCTCTTCGTCTTGGTCGATCAGTGGGGTTGACGGGATCGCTGGGGCGTCTGCTTGGTGGAGGTCCCGGGGGCTCGTGGAGTCCAGCCTGGACCTCCGCCAAGCTGGTCCCTCTCTCCTTCTGGATAGTCTCACGCAGCAGGTTTCCTGAGATTCATGCTCCCTCCCTAGAGGGCCAGCTTTCCGGGGTTCATGATGTTCAGGGGATCGAGGGCCTGCTTCAGGCTCCTCATCACCTCCAGCCCCTTTCCCCACTCCCGCTCCATGAGATGGGCGAGCTTCAGCCCCACCCCGTGGCAGTACTCCATCGAGCCCCCCAGATCCTGGGCCAGGGCGATCATCTCGTCCACGGCCCTTCCCATTCGCTCCTGACCCTTCCGTCCGCTGAAGCCTATGTCATAGATTAACAGCGAGAAGAACTCGGGCCGTCCCCATAGGGACCATTCCTTGATGGAGAGGCCGTGAGCCTCCAGGATCGCCTGGCACCTCCTGCGGTATTCGAAGACGGACGATGCGGGGAGGGCAACGTGAAGATAGTCAAAGGGAGGCCACGAGAGGAGCCTCCGCCTCGTCGAAGCAGGCCTGTTGAGGAGGAACTTCCGGTACCGCTCGGCGAGGCGGTGGCGCGTCTTCCAAAACTCCGCGGCCTTCTCCGTTCCCAGGTCCGTTCCCCCGAAGTGTTGACAGATCTGAAGGGCCCGCTTCTCGAGAGCTTTCACCTCTTCCTCCAGTCCTTCGAAGCCGAGGTAGAGGGTGACATGAGGGGAAGAGGGAAGGAAGGGAGGTTCTTCGGCGAAGTCCACCACCGAGGGCTGGAGACCGATCCGGTAGAGTTCCATCACGGCATGGAAGCCATCGTCAAAGCTTCTGAAGGCAAGGGCGGAGAGGGAGCGCTTCTCCGGGAGAGGGAAGACCTGTAAGGTCGCTTTGGTCACGATCCCGAACACCCCTTCGGAGCCGATGAAGAGGTGGTGAAGGGAGGGGCCGGCGGCCTTCGGCACCCCTCTCGTGGCCAGGATCTCGCCGTTGGGGAGGACGACCTCCAATCCAAGGACCTGGTTTCCCATAGGACCGTATTTTGCGACGAGATACCCGACGCCGTTCGTCGCGATGGCCCCTCCCACCGTGGCGATGGGCCGACTCCAGGGGTCATGGCCTAGCCTCAACCCCTCCCCGTTCAAAGCCATCTCCAGATCCTCTAAGATCACCCCGGCCTCCACCGACGCCGCCCGATCCTGTGGGCTGATCTTCAAGATCCGGTTCAAGCCTTTCAGATCGAGCACAATCCCCCCGTTGACCGGAACGGCCCCGCCCATGACACCTGTCCCTCCCCCGTAAGGGACGAGAGGGATTCGGTGTTCGGAGGCCAACTTCACGACGGCGGCCACCTCCTCGACCGTCTCGGGGATGACGACCACGTCGGGGAGGGCCTCGAGGAGGGGGGCGGCGTGAAAGGCCCGGAAGCTCCCCAGGGCGTCCCCTGCATAGCGATCGAGGATCCCCGGACGGATCAGCACCTTGGCTTCGCCGAGGAGAGCACGAAGCGTCTTCTCTACGCTCTGATCTATGCCTCTTTTCATCTCTCGTTCAAGAACCTCTTGATTTCCTCCCCCACCTTTTGGATCTCTGTGGTCCCTGCCACGTGGCCCTCGTCGCTCTCGATCTGGAGGTGCCAGGCCTCTCCCCTGTTCTGGCGGATCACCTCCACGACCTCGTCCGACTGCCAAGGGGGATAGAAGAGGTCCAGGGGGGTGGAGATCATCAGGACCTTCGCTTTCACCCGTTTCAGGGCCTCTTCAAAGGAGCTGTAGCCGTAGCCGACATCGTGGAGGATCAGGACCCGGGCCATGTAGATGTAGGAATTGGCATCCGTCACCTTCGCCCGGGTGTAAGCGATCTTGTCAATCTCCTGCTCCACCAGGAACTTGTGCTCGAAGCTCTCATAGGGGTCCCGGGCCGGGTCCGCCCATCTCCGGCCGAAGCTCTTATCGGCCCAGGCCTGGCTCCTGGCGGTCGCGGTGATCTCCTTGAAGGCCAAGGCCAGGCCATCGAGAGGCTCTTCCTTCCCATAGTAGTCTCCCTTGTTCCACTCAGGGTCCAGCATGATGGCGTCGATCCCGACCTTCAGAGGCGTGATGACCACCCAGGGGTGGGTCCGGCTGGCCGTCACCACCGGGATCACCTTGTCCACGAAGTCGGGGTAGGTGACCGCCCACTCCAGGGCCTGGTTTCCCCCCATGGAGAGCCCCGCCACCGCCTTCAGATGGGGGATGCCTAAGGACTCCAGGAGCTTTTTCTGGAGACGGACGAAGTCCCGGATTGTCACCTGGGGGAAGGTCATACCGTAGGGCCTTCCCGTGTCTGGGTTGATGGAGGCGGGACCCGTGGTGATGACATTCGGGTCTTTCGCGTTCAGGTTCGTCAGCGTATCGGAGCTGATGATGAAGTATCTGTCGGTGTCGAAGGGCTTCCCCGGGCCGATGATGGCATCCCAATAGCCCGGGGCCTTGTCCTCGGGCGAGTATTTGCCCGCGGCGTGGGAGGTCCCCGAGAAAAAGTGACAGATCAGGATCACGTTATCCCGCGTCGGCGAAAGCGTTCCGTAGGTTTCGTAGCCGATCCTCACCTGTTTTAAGACCTTCCCGCTGACCAGGGTGAATTCAGGAAGCTCGAAGACCTGTTTCTTCACGATCCCGTCGTAGGCCAAGGCGTGGGAGGCCAAGAGGATCAGGATCGCTACCAAGGGAGCAATGATCCGTTTCATCTTCCCCTCCTTCATTGCATTCGCCATCCGCCATCCGCCATCAGATGACACCCCCTCCCAACCCTCCTCCTTGCTGGGCTCCATGACCCATATCTCCTCGCCCCTTGTGGGGGAGGATGAAGGTGGGGGGTATCACGCCCACCTCCCAAGGCTTCCATTCCCCCCCATCCTGACCCTTCGGGCTGAACCCTCAGGGCGAAGCCTTCCCCCACGCGGTGGAAAGGGGTTAACATCTCTTCCAAGATAGGAGGAATGGTAGACAGGCTTTCTCCTCCGGTCAAGGGTTTTGTGCAGCCAATCCCTTGCTGACTGATGATGGATTTATCCTTGACACAGGGTCTTGGGGGGGCGTATAAGGAAGCCACAACGGAGCGGTTTGGAAACGCCGAGGACGGCTGGTGAGGTGGGCGATGCAGCGAGGCCAAACCCGCCGACAGGTTCACGGGAGCATGCTTTAACACAGCCCAGGGGGGAGGTTTGCACCCCTTGCGCTGTTTGCGTTTCATGGGGAGGGGTGGCTGCTCCGATGCTCTGCCCACGCTGCCAGCATGAGAACGAAGCGGACGCGGTCTTCTGCGAAGAGTGCGGCGCGAAGCTGGAGCTGCTTTGCCCACGCTGTGGGCAACCGGTGAAGCCGGGCGCCAAGTTCTGCAAGACGTGCGGCTTCAATTTGGCTGAGCGACCGAGTCCGGCTCCTGAAAGACGCTTCACCTCCCCCCAATCCTATACCCCCAACCATCTCGCTGAGAAGACCCTCACCTCCCAGAGTGCACCCGAAGCCGAGCGGCGCCAGTTAACCGTGATGTTCTGCGACCTGGTGGGCTCAACGGCGCTCTCCGAGCGCCTGGACCCCGAAGAGCTGCGCGAGGTGGTGCAGAGCTATCAAGAAGTCTGTGCCAAGGTAATCCAACGCTCTGAAGGGCATATCGCCCAGTACCTCGGCGATGGGCTGCTGGTCTACTTTGGCTATCATCTGGCCCACGAAGACGATGCCCAGCGGGCGGTCCGCACGGGGCTGTAG
>JACQHM010000128.1 GCA_016199025.1 Candidatus Methylomirabilota bacterium
GAGGAGATCCGGCGGGCCATCGAGGAGGGACGGTTTGCCCGATTCAGGCAGACATTCTTCGAAAGTCGGCGTGAAGCTTCTAACTGTGGCCGGATTGCGGATTGTCGATTTCGGATTTCGGATTAGAAGACAGGTGCATACTTCCCCAATCCGAAATCCGCAATCCCAAATCAAAAATGCTGACGGCTGAAGACTGACGGCTGAAGGCTTACATTGTAGCAATAGGTGGAGGTCGGTGATGGTTGAGCTTGCGTACGCGATGGGCCAGGCGCCGGGAGGCGGCCTGGCAGGGGGGGGATGGACTGCCCTCGTTCCCCTGCTCCTGATGTTCGCGATCTTCTATTTTCTGCTGATCCGCCCCCAGCAGAAGCAGCGGCGGGAGCACCAGGAGATGCTCCGGAACTTGAAGACCGGGGACGAGGTGATGACCAACGGGGGGCTCTATGGGACCATCGTTGGCTTCGGCAATGGCCGGGTGAAGCTGAAGATCGCCGACAATGTCAAGGTTGATGTCGCCTTGAGTGCCATCGCCGCCAAGGTGACCCCTGGAGAGTCTCCGGCGAAGGGGTAAGGCGGCTTGGGCTAAGCGCGCATGACTTCCAGGATGGCGCACTTCAAGTAGTAGGTTTCCTTCACACCCAGAAGGACTAGGTGGTCCCTGGCCTGTGTCCTCAATTCCAAGAGCCGGAGTCGCTTCTTTGCGTCCAGCGCCGCCGATTGGAGGACCCCGAGGAAGGTCTCGGCATCCAGGTGGTAGGAGCAGGAACACGTAAGGAGGATGCCCCCCTCCCGAAGAAGTTTCATGGCCCTGAGGTTGATCTCCTTATAGCCCCGGATGGCCCCGGCGACGGCTTCCTTACCTCTGGTGAAGGCCGGAGGGTCCAGGATGATCAGGTCGAAGTGGCGCCCGGTCCGCTCCAAGGCCCGGAGCTCATCGAAGGCATTGGCCTCTTTGAACGTGCACCGGTCGGCGAGGCCGTTCGCTTCCGCGCTTCTCTTCGCCAGATCGAGGGCCGCCGGTGAGAGGTCGATGCCGACGGCCGAGGCGGCTCCGGCGTAGAGGGCGTTCAGGGCGAAGCCTCCCGAGTAGCAGAAGCCGTCCAGGACCTCCTTCCCCTCCGCATACCCTCGAAGGGCGAAGCGGTTCTCCCGCTGATCCAGGAAGAAGCCGGTCTTCTGCCCTTCCGCTACGTCCACCCAGAACTTCACCCCTCCCTCCTGGATCTGAACCACCCGGTCGAAGTCACCGTAGAGCGGCCCCTTCTGGTGCTCCAGGCCCTCCAGGAGCCGGGAGGGAGAATCGTTCCGCTCATAGATCCCTTTGGGGGAGAGGAGCTGGACGAGGAGCTGGACGACGACCTCCTTCAGGCGTTCCATCCCCGCCGTCAAGATTTGGAGGACCAGGAGATCACCGTAGCGGTCCACGATGAGGCCCGGCAGGAAGTCCCCTTCACTAGAGATCAACCGGCAGGCATCCGTGTCCGCCACAATCCTTTTCCGGTATTCAAGGGCCTTCCGGATCCTCCGTTGGAGGAACGCCTCGTCGATGGCCTCTTCCTCCCAGGTCAGGAGCCTCACCGTGATCTGGGAGCGGGGGTTGATGTAGCCCATGCCGATAAAGCGGCCCCTGAAGTCCTTCACCCGTGCCCGTTCACCCGGCTCCGGGTCTCCCTCGATCCGCTCGATCTCCCCCTGGTAGATCCAGGGATGGCCCGCTAAAGGTCGCCGCTCTCGGCCTCGGAGGAGGGTGACTTCGACCATGGCCAACATTTTCGATTTGGGATTGCAGATTTCGGATGTGGAAAGCCTGTCCCCGTTTTTCAATCCGCAATCCGCAATCACGTGGAAGTTCCCAGCTGAACGCTTGCCCAGATGTTTCTTAGTTCGCCCTTCAAGGTCTTAACTCCAAATCAATCTGGACCCCCTGCTCCCAGGCCTCCGTCATCGGGAGCACCCGGACGAGAACCCTGTTGGCCCGTCGGCCCCTTCGGCCGGACGTGGGGGCATCTGTCCGGAGCGAGAACCTGAACATCAGGTTGGCCCGCCGCCACTCCTCCCTGGTCTCGTCGGTCAAGGACCCCATCGGCTCAATCCGGCAGGAGAAGGTGCCCTGTTCCCGATCGTACCGGATGAACCGTTTGCCGAAAGGGAGGAAGGTGTCGCGAAGGAGGAAGGGAAGCTCGTTCACATCTTTAAAGTCAAGGGTGAACCGGTACTGAACACTCCTGCCCCGGCCGGCAACGCTGGCTTCCTTGAGCGTGATCCCCGAGGCCTCCATCGCTGCTTTCCGCCCTTCGACCTGGGCCTCGATCCCTTCCTGCTCCTTCCTGACCCGTTCGGCGATTTCAGCAGGCGACAGTCGCTCCAGGGGATCGTAGAACTGGATCGTCAGGGAGCCCGATCCGTTTCGTCGAACAAACAGTTCTTCCTCATACTGAAGGCATCCCCCAAGGAGCAGGCCAAGGGCAAGAGCGAGCCCAAGGGCGGTACGTGTCATAGGCATCCGGTCTGCCAGATCGTCAGGTCCATTTACGCGTGTTCCTTGATCACCTCATCGGGCGGCACGTAGGGAAGGTCATGGGCCTTGGCCACGGCTGGATGGGTGATCTGGCCTAGGGCGACGTTCAGGCCCCGGGAGAGCCCTCCATTCCCCTTGATCGCCCTCCGCCAGCCCTTATCGGCGAGCTCCAGGGCGTAGGGGAGGGTGACGTTGGTCAGGGCGAAGGTGGCCGTCCGGGAGAAGGCCCCCGGCATGTTGGCGACGCAGTAGTGGAGGATGCCGTCCACCTGGTAGACAGGGTCCGCATGGGTGGTGGGGCGGGTCGTCTCGACACATCCCCCCTGATCCACGGAGACATCCACGATCACCGCCCCAGGCTTCATCAGGGAGAGCATCTGACGGGTCACCAGGCGAGGCGTCCTGGCCCCTGAGATCAACACGGCGCCGATCAGGACGTCGGCCCGCTTCAGACACTCCTCCAGGCTCATGGTGCTGGACATCAGCGTGGTGACGTTCTCTGGAAGAAGCTCGTCGAGCCGCCGCATCCTGGCCGGGTCCACCTCCAACAGATAGATCCAAGCTCCCATCCCGGCCGCCACCTTCGCGGCGTTGTAGCCCACCGTCCCCCCTCCCAGGATCACGACGGTGGCCGGTGGGACCCCGGGGACCCCTCCGATCAGCACCCCTCGCCCGCCCAGGGGCTTGGAGAGGTAATAGGCCCCCACATGGATGCTCATCTTCCCGGCGATCTCACTCATCGGCTCCAAGAGGGGTTTCCTCCCATCCAGGGTCTCAACGGTCTCGTAGGCGATTCCGATGACCTTCTTGGCCAGGAGGGTTTTCGTCAGGTCTGGGGCCGGGGCCAGGTGGAGGTAGGTGAAGAGGATCTGCCCCTCTCGAAGAAGGTCATATTCGCTTGGGAGGGGTTCTTTGACCTTGTAGATCAACTCTGCCTCGGCATAGAGCTGTTTCCTGTCGGGAAGAATCTCCGCCCCCGCTCTCCGATAGGCCTCCTCGGAGAAGCCGGAACCCTCCCCCGCCCCTCGTTCCACCAGGACCTGGTGCCCCTTCGCCCGGAGGGTGTGAACCCCGGCGGGGATGATCGCCACCCGGTGCTCCTGCTCCTTGATCTCCTTGGGAACGCCGATGATCATAGACCCGCTCGTGCCTATTCCTGAAACGCTTCTATTAGGAGTGCACGAAAGTCGGCCTGCTGGAAGTGCTCGTCAGCCGTCAGGGCGTCTGTCAGACCGCGATCCCGCATGACAACAAACGAGACACAATCGGTGAGACCCCACTCTTTGTCCATAGAGACCGACCGCAGCAAGATGTTGCCCAAACATATAGCAATCTTTTATCTCCTCGAAATAGACCCTCAAAGCTTTCGGGATCGACTGTCCAACAATAAGAGTTCCTACCTGCTTACGAGCTTCAATAAACATTTCGGGTTCGATATAGCCAAGCAACTCTTGGATCCAGTCATCGTATTCCTTAGGCAAAGAGTCTTTGGATTCGTCAAGAGCTTCCTCGCCCAGAACTTGTTTGAAAAGGCGACGCAATACAGGCATCAGTTCTGGTAACACCCTGCTAGTAAGATTCTTCTCATCACGGACGTTCTGTATTAAATTCCGGGCGATCGGATTAGCTATATTTAGGATCGGCGAGTCGGCTAGCTTTTCCCTGATCTCCTCTTGAATGGGCAGACCCTCTAATACCAGAGGGATAACCACAGACTGGTCTTAGGTTTTTATAGCATGATTCAACCGATCTTCCAGTTTATATAAGCTAATAGCTAAACGCTCAAGCTCTGCAGCCTTCTTCTGATCCATTCCTATGCCTCCCGTTCCCTTCCCCTGACTCCAGCCTCGCCACCCTGAGGGCACTCGCCTCATGCGTTGCCTGACCGTCCCTTGTTGCCGAACGTTCTGCTTAGACCACGTCGCCTCAATCAAAGGAACCCGGCACGATTCCTCATCTCATCCAGAGAGAAGACCTCGCAGGCCAGAGCCACTCTCCGGATGACTATATGCCCCAATCCCGCGGATACCGGAAGTCCCTGTCGATGGTCCGGTGGGAGACTTTGGCGATAAGTGGGAGGCGGCGCTTGTACTGGGAGGCCTGCACCTTAGCGAAGACACCTCTCACAAAGCGCTCGTCAAAACCGCAGGCGACTAAGTTGGCGATCTCGTACCGCTTGTCGATCATCAGGTAAAGGGCCTGATCCACCTGTTCGTAGGTGAACCCCAGCTCCTCCTCGTCCGTCTGCCCTACCCAGAGGTCGGCCGAGGGCTTCTTTTGGACGATCACCTCCGGGACCCCCACGTGCCGGGCGAGATGGCGGACCTGGGTCTTGAAGAGGTCGCCGATGGGGTTGATGGCGGAAGCCATGTCACCGTAGAGGGTCCCGTAGCCCAGCATTAGCTCCGTCTTGTTGCTGGTCCCCAGGACCAGGGCGTGGAGGGCGGCGGACTGATCAAAGAGGATGGTCATCCGTTCCCTGGCCATCTTGTTCCCCCGCCGGACGTGATCCGCCTCGGGGAAGCAATCGAAGTAGGCGTCGATCTGGGGGGTGATGTCGATCTGCATGGCGTTAATCTTCAAGCGATCGACCACCAGCCTGGCATGTTCAACACTCTCCGGGCTACTGGTCTTATACGGCATGAGGATCCCCCAGACGTTGTTGGGGCCGAGGGCCTCAGCGGCGAGATACGCTGAAAGGGAGGAGTCCACCCCGCCCGAGAGCCCCACCACCACCCGGTAGAAGCCCGCCTTCGTCACCTCGTCCTCGATGAACCCAACGAGGACCTCCCGGACGATGTCAGCATTCAGCGAGAGGTCGGTCATCAACTTCTCCTCTCCTGGATCTTCTGGAGCTCTCGGAGGGTAAGGTCGAGCTTCTCATCCCGGAGCATCGGGTTCATCGTCCTGGCTCTCCTGATCTCGCTGGAATCGATGACGGCAAGGAGAAGGCTATCGTGGAGATATTCGGCTTTGGCCAAGCACTCCCCTGAGGGGCCGATCACCTCGGACCCACCCCAGAAGCAGGCCCCGTCCTCGTAGCCGATCCTGTTGGCGTAAATGATGTAGACGGTGAACAGTTGGGCATAGGCCCGGTTGATCAGTTCCCAGGCCTTGGCGTTGGCGAAGATCCCCTTTTGGGGCGTTCCCCGGCCGGGGGAGGCCGAGGGGACGAGGAAGAACTCCGCACCGTCTACGGCGGCGATGTAGGCGGCGGAGGGGTGCCACATATCCTCGCAGAGGAGGATGGCCATTCGACCAAAGGAGGTCTCGAAGGCCCGGACCCGGTCTCCCTCGGCCAGATACCGCTGCTCGTCGAAGATCCCGTAGGTGGGGAGGTAGACCTTGCGATGGAGATGCCTGACTTCCCCCCCCTCCAGAAAGAGGGCCGCGTTGTGGAAAAAGTGGCCGGGCGCCTCTTCGATGAAGCCGATGGTCATGGCAATCCGGCGACTCAACTCCTTCAAAGGGGTGAGGGCTGGGCTTTCGGGGGTCAAGGCGACGGAGGGGACCAGGTCCTTCAAGAAGTAGCCGGTCAGGCTCAACTCGGGGAAGACCAGGAGATCGGCCCCTTCAGCGATGGCCTCCTCACACAACTTCTCGTGGAGGGAGAGGTTCCGTTCCAGATCTCCGAGGGCCGGCTGGATCTGCGCAAGAGCGATCTTGAAGCTCCTCCCCATCTTAAAACTCCTCTTTGGCTCCTCTGCCGTGAGCGGCTCAGCCGAACTTAAGCCGGTTGGGTCGGGAAAGAAGTGGGAGGTACTTGACTTTGTAGCCTTAATCTACTACAGTCTCCGCTAAAAGACAAGTGACGTGAGGGGTCTTATGCTTACTGTCCAGCAGGAGATCGCGGCCGCGCTGGCCCCGTTGCTCAACGACGAGAGCGAGGAAGTCCGAAAGGCCGCCGCCTTGGCCCTGGAGCGGCTGGAAAGCCTGGCGGCCATCGAATCCTTGAAGGAGAGCCTGGCCAGGGGGAACAGGCTTCAAAAGCTCAGGGCCCTCTACGCCCTGGGGGCCCTTCGGGACGAGCGAGCGATGGAGGCTGTCGTAGGGGTGATCAAATCAGAAGAGGTGGACGTCAGGGCAGCGGCCATCCGGGCGATGGCCTCCTGGGATGAGCGAGCCATCAGCCCCCTGTTAGAGGCTTTGGACGATCCCAGCCTCGACGTCAAGGTCTTGGCCGTCGAGGCCTTGGGGAGGTTCCGGGACAGGCGTCTGACCGAGGTGATGCTTTCCCTTTTGGAGGGGCAGGAAGATGAGCTCCGGGGCAAGGCCATTGAGGTCCTGGGGGGGATCGGGGACATCCGGGCCAAGGATTTTCTCGTCACCCTCCTCCGGGACCAGAATCCCTCCATCCGTGCCAGGGCCGCCCGCGCCTTGGGAGAGCTGGAACTCCCACCATCAGGGAACCCCTAAACTGATTGCGGATTGCCGATTTCCGATTTCGGATTGAAAGACAGGGAGCAGACTTCGCCAATCCGAAATCCGCAATCCCAAATCGAATTTGATGTTATCCCAGGTGGGGAGTCAGATCGATGTTCAGGGCGGCGGGATCGACGGGGAGGAGGATGGAACGCTTGAAGGTCCCGGTCGCCTCGTCCTTCTCCATGAGGTCTACCTCCCCTTCGAGTTTCCTCCCGGCCCTGTCCAGGAGAAGCTTGACCATGGGGCGGGTGCTGTCGTTGGGGTTCGGCTTGGTGACGACGGCCAGCTCCCCCGTGCTCAGCCGCACTACTGTCCCCACCGGATAGACCCCCAGCATCCTGATGAAGTTCTCTAACAGTTCCGGGTCGAACGCCTTTCCCGACAAGGAACGCATCCGCTCAATGGTCTTCGTCGGCTCCATGGCGTTCTGGTACGGGCGGACGGTTGTCATGGCGTCGTAGGCGTCGGCGATGCTGACCAAGGCGCTTAAGAAGCTGGGCTCCTTCTCCGGCTCGAGGGAAGGGTAGCCTGTCCGGTCGTACCGGATATGGTGCTCCTTGATCACGGCCAAGGCATTAGGGTTCGTGTTCCCCATCTTCTCCATGATCTTCACCCCATCCACGGGGTGCCTCTTCACATAGCGCCACTCCTCATCGGAGAGGTCCCTCGGCTTCATTAAGATGTCGTCCGGCCAGTTGACCTTCCCCAGATCGTGCAGGAAGGCGCCGAGTCCCAGCTCGAAGAGGGCCTCCTTGCTTAAGCCCAGGAACTGCCCTACGGCGAGGGAGAGGATCCCCACGTTGATCGAGTGGGTAAAGAGGTACTCGTCGTAGCTTTTGATCATGGTCAGGGCGATGAGGGCGTACTTGTGGTCGAAGACCCCGTCCACCATGGTCTTGACCATGGGCGGGAAGTGTTCGTTGGAGGGGACCTTCCCCATCCTGGCCTCCTGCATGATATTCTTGACCACCCCAAGGGCCCGCTGGTAGAGGATCCTGGCCTGTTTCTTCTCAATCTCCTCTTCGACTTCCTCCTCAGCCTCCTTGATCTCCCCCGGGTAGACGACGGCGATGTGCCGGACCCCTTTTTGGGTCAGGACCTCCTTCATGCCGCCGGCCTCCTTAATCAGGGAGGCATCGGTCGAAAGGGTCTCAACGAAGAGCTGGATCTCCCCGCTAGTGACCCCGTGAAGGAACGTCAGGCCTTCCACCTCCCGGGCCTTGAGGCGGTCGATGAAGGAGCCGAAGAGCTCGGCTGATCCCTTGACAGGAACCCCCTCCAGAAGGAGGGCCCCTTCGACGAGGCCGATCGTCGCCTGCTCCTTGCCCTGGAGGAGCTCCTTGAGGACCTCTTCGGCCGCGGTGAGGAACCTGGCGGAGGCA
>JACQHM010000135.1 GCA_016199025.1 Candidatus Methylomirabilota bacterium
GAGACCTCCTGCGACGAGACAGCCGCTTCGGTCCTGGAAGAGGGCCGTCTGATCCGGTCCAACGTCATTGCCTCCCAGGTGGAGGTCCACGCCCCGTATGGCGGGATTGTGCCGGAGCTGGCCTCCCGCAAGCAACTCGAGGCCATCTGTCCTGTGGTCCAAGAGGCCGTGGCGGAGGCCAAGACCACCTTCAAGGATCTGGACGCGGTGGCGGTGACGGCGGGCCCCGGCCTCATTGGATCGCTCCTGGTTGGGGTCTCCGTGGCAAAGGCCCTTTCCTACACGATGAAGATCCCTCTGGTCGCGGTGAACCATTTGGAGGGCCATATCTACGGGGCCCTCTTGGAGCATCCCGACCTCGAACCGCCCTTTGTGGCCTTGGTGGTCTCAGGGGGCCATACCCACCTCTACTTCGTCGAGGCCCCCTTACGCTATTTCCTCTTGGGCCGGACCCGAGATGATGCCGCGGGGGAGGCCTTCGACAAGGTGGCGAAACTCTTGGACCTGGGTTACCCAGGGGGGCCGATCATCGAGAAGGCCGCGAAGGATGGCAACGCCCGGATCCCATTCCCCCGGGCCCTGTCGAGCGATGGCTCGTTGGACTTCAGCTTCAGCGGCCTGAAGACCGCCGTCCTCAATTACGTCAGGGGTTTAGGGGTGAGGGGTGAGGGGTTAGGGGAAAACCCTCTCAACCCTAAACCCTATACCCCAAACCCTGCCTTACTGGCAGACATTTGTGCCAGCTTCCAGCAGGCTGCTATCGAGGTCTTAGTGAGGAATACCTTGCGGGCGGCCCGGCAAACAGGCTCTCGACGGATCATCTTGGTAGGAGGGGTTGCCTGCAACGGGCTCTTAAGGCGCCTCCTCAAAGAGGAGGCGGTGGAGGAAGGTTTCGAGGTCTTCTACCCGAGCCCCGTCCTCTGCACCGACAACGCCGCCATGATCGCGGCGGCGGGGTGGGAACGGCTTTTTTCTGGGGAGCGGGCCTCGTTGGATTTGAACCCCTCGCCAGACCTCCCCCTCGCCTAATAACCGTTCAACATTCGTAAGCGTTCAGCTTTCAGCCATCAGCGATCAGCGAAAACGAGGTGACGCGTGGGAAAGCTTCCGGTCCTCCTCTATGGATCGCCAATCCTCCGGCAGAAGTCCCTGCCGGTCCAAACGATCGACGGAGGGCTTCAGACCTTTATCGACGACATGATCGAGACCATGTACGCTGCGCCAGGGGTCGGCCTTGCCGCGCCCCAGGTCGGGCGGCTCTCCCGGGTGATCGTCCTGAACCCCTCGGAGAAGCAGGATCCTGAATCCCTGATGGTTCTGATCAACCCTGAGATCGTTCAGGCGGAAGGAGAGATCATGGCAGAGGAAGGGTGCCTCTGCATCCCGGACCTACGGGAGCCGGTCACCCGGTATGAGCGGGTGCTGGTCAAAGGATACGACAGAAATGAGCGCGAGGTCGAGGTGGAGGGGAAGGGGCTTCTGGCCAGGATCTTCCAACATGAGGTCGATCACCTCGAAGGCCTCCTCTTCGTCGATCGTCTGAGCACGGCGAAGCGGGACATCCTCCGCAAGAGGCTGAAGAAGCTTTTGACAGAAAGCCGCTAATCCCCATCCCGATGCGGAGGATTTTATTCGAGGAGAGAAGGATGCCTGAGCAGGACGCCCGCGACGTGTTTGATCTCACCATCATCGGGTCGGGCCCTACAGGGCTCTTCGCAGCCTACTACGCGGGCTTTCGGGGTTTGAGAACGCAGATCATCGATAGCATGCCCGAGCTGGGCGGCCAGATCACCGCCCTGTACCCTGACAAGTATATCTATGATGTGGCCGGGTTCCCAAAGATCCTGGGGAAGGAGCTGGTCAAGAACCTGGTCGCTCAGGCCATGCAATATGAGCCTACCATCTGCCTGAATGAACAGGTCCTGAAACTGGAGCATCAGGAGGATAAGACGATTCTCCTGACCACCGATAAGGAGACGTATCTCACCAGGGCAGTCCTCATCACCGTGGGGATCGGGGTCTTTACCCCTCGAAGATTCAACGATCCGGCCATCGAGGCCTACGGGGGGAAGGGTCTCCATTACTTTGTCAAGGACGTGGAGGCCTTCCGGGGGAAAAGGCTCCTGATCGTCGGAGGAGGTGACTCCGCCGTGGACTGGGCCCTGAACCTGGAGCGGCTCGCCCAGAGGATCACCTTAATCCACCGTCGGGACAAGTTCCGGGCCCACGAAGGGAGCGTCCAACAGCTCATGAGTTCCACCGTGGACGCGAAGCTCTGGTATGAGCTCAAGGGCATCCTGGGGGATGGGAAGGTCGAGGGGGCAGTGATCTACCAAAACAAGACCAAGGAAGAAGAAGGGCTGGAGCTGGACGCCATCATTGCCTGCTTAGGCTTTCTCTCTAACCTCGGGCCCTTAAAGGAGTGGGGCCTGGAATTGGAGAATGACGCCATCGTGGTCAACTCCAGGATGGAAACCAACCTCCCGGGGATCTACGCCGCCGGGGATGTGGCCGCCTATCCAGGGAAGGTGAAGCTCATCGCGACCGGCTTCGGCGAGGCGGCCACGGCCGTGAACAACGCGGTGGCCTATATCTACCCAGGGGCCAGCGTCTTCCCCGGCCACAGCTCGACCATCATGGAGAAAAAGGAGAAGGCAGAAAAGAAGGGCTAGCACAAGCGAAGGAGGCTACTGGGACGACTCCAGGGAGGGAGGCCTCGCCTGGCTGACCTCCAATCCCTTCACCTCGATGGCGGCCTTGGATTTCAGAGAATCGAGCCATTCCTTCAGCTTGGCCTGGAGCTTTTCCTGGTAGAGGGCTTTTTGGATGGCCTCCCGAACCTCGGCGAAGGGGATAGAAGGGTCGGTCGTCCGCTCTTCCACCTTGATGATGCTGAAGCCCCCGGACATCCTGATGAGGTCGCTTACCTCCCCCACAGGGAGGCTGAAGGCGGCCTTTTCCAGCTCCGGGGCCAGCTCCCCCTGCTTCATCCTCCCCAGCTCCCCGCCCTCCTTTGCCGTCGGCCCATCCGAGTAACGGGCCGCGGCTTCGGCGAAATCCATCCCGGCCCTGATGGCCGCCAAGGCCTCCTCCGCCCGGGCCTCCGCCTTAGAGACCTCCTCCTCGTCGGCCCTTTGAGGGACTTGGATAAAGATGTGTCGGAGCTTCACCTCCAGGGGCCTCTTGTACTGGTCCTGGTGCTCCTGGTAGTAGCGCTGGAGCTCCTCTTCCGAGAGGATCACCGTCGAGGTCACCTGCTTGGTCACGATCTTGGAGAGGAGGAGCTGTTCCTCGATCCCCTTCTTGAACCGCTCGAAGGTGATCCCCTCCTTCGCAAGGGCGGCCTTCAGTTCCTCGTCGGTCTCGAAGCCGCCCCGCCGTTTGATACCCTCGATGGCTGCCGTCACCTCGGCGGGCGGGGTCTGTATCTCCTCCTTCTTCGCCTCCTGCAGTTGGAGGCGGCGAAGGATCATGGCCTCGAGGAGTTGCTGCTGCGTGGCCTTCATCTGCTCCTTCTGCTCCTCCCCGGTGAGCTCCTGGACGATCCGGCGAAGGAGCGGTTTCCCCTCCTCCTGGAGCTCGCTTAAGGTGAGCACCTCCCCGTTGACCACCGCCACGACCTTCTCGATGAGGATGCCGTAGGCAGGAGCTGCTGAGAAGCCGGCGATGGTTGCTATGACCAGGCTGAATGTGAGGATCGCCTTCCTGGGGCTCATTCTTTCTTTTCTTCAGCCTTGGGGGCCTCCTGGACCTCCCCCACCGGCAGGAGGTCCTCCTGGATCTGGATCTTGGCTTCTTCCTTCAAGGAGGCCAGCCACTCATCGAACTGCTTCCGCTGCTTCTCGTTGAGAAGCTTCTGTTTGAGCCGATCCTTGACCTGCTCGAACGAGGTGGGCTCCGACGTCTTTCGGTCCATAAGCCGGATGATGTGGTAGCCGAACTGGGTCTTCACAATGCCGCTGGTCTCGCCCACCTTCAGGGCGAAGGCGACCTTTTCGAACTCGGGCACCATCTGGCCCCGGCCGAAGTAGTTCAGGTCGCCCCCGCTGGCGCCGCTGGCTTTATCCAACGAGACCTCCTTGGCCAGATCCTCGAACTTCTCTTTCTTCAGCCGGGTCATGACCTTCTTGGCCTCCTCCTCGGTCTCTACCAGGATATGCTTGGCCCGGATCCGTTCGTTGGAGAACTCCTCGGGATGGGTCTTGTAATAGGCCTCTACCTCTGGATCGTCCACCGTGATCTTTGACCCGATCTCCTCGTTCACGAGGGTCTGCAGCAAAAGGCGTTTTCTGAACTCCTTGGCCTGTTCCACGACCTCGGGTCGGTCCCCGATCTTCCTTTTCTCTGCTTCCTGGACAAGGAGCTCGCGGCTGGCCAGCTCCTCCAGAAGCTGCTTCTGCCCCTCCTTCGAGGAGGCCATGGGCTTGAGCTGGGGCGGGAGGCGGTCCAGCTCCTTCTCGAAGTCGGCCACCGTCATCTCTGTATCGTTGACTTTGAGGATAACCTTGTCCTTGGCCTCCGTGGAGCCTCCGGGGCTCGCGCTGCAGCCTAAGGCCACGGCCGAGATGAGCACCCACAAACCAACCTTCCGTCTCACCTTATTCTCCTTTCTGCTCTATGTCAGCGGGATCTGATGGGAGATGTGTTACCCTACCATATCACGCGAGGTGCAGCAAGAGGTTTCTTAAGGCCGCAAGCCGCTCCTTCGGCCCTCCCGGGACCTCGTATTCCAGGGCCTCCTCGGGAAGATACCGGAGCCTTCCCTTCTCACGTTTTAAAAGCGCCACGACCTTCTCGGGTTGGATCGGGGAATGCTCGGCAAAGGTGATCCTGATCCGATCTTTTCTCAAGACGATCTCCTTGATCTTGAGCCTCCGGGCCAGGATCTTCAGCTCGACAGCGCGAAGCAGCCACCAGGCCGGCACAGGCAGATCCCCAAAGCGGTCCAGAAGTTCCTTCTCGAACTCGACTACCTGATCGGACTGTTCGAAGGCGGCGAGGCGTTTGTAGAAGCTCAAGCGGACATTCGGATCCGCAATGTACGGATCGGGGAGGTAGCCCTCGACGGGGAGCCTGATCGTGGGCTCGACCATCGGCTCCTCCGGCTCCCCTTTCAGCTCCTTGATGGTCGAGGCGATCAGTTGA
>JACQHM010000130.1 GCA_016199025.1 Candidatus Methylomirabilota bacterium
GCGAGGTGGACGCGGATCTGATGCGTCCGTCCGGTCTCCGGGTGAAGCAAAAGGAGGGTGAACTCCGGGAATCGTTGGAGCACCTGATACGCGGTTGCCGCCTCCCGCCCCTTCTTTGTCCCAACTCCCATCCGTTTGCGGTCCGCCTCGTGCCGGTCGATGGGCAGCTCGATCCTTCCCTGATCTTCCCTGACGGCTCGTCGAACGAGGGCCAGATAGGTTTTCTTGACGGTCCGTTCCTTGAACTGTTGCTGGAGGGAGCGCTTGACCACCTCCGTCTTGGCCACCACCATCACCCCGGAGGTATCCTTGTCCAGGCGGTGGACGATGCCGGGACGCCCCTTTTCCCCTATCGCGGCGATCTCCGGCGAGTGGTGGAGCAGGGCATGGACCAGGGTCCCCGTTTTATGGCCGGCCCCAGGGTGGACGACGAGCCCAGGTGGCTTGTCGATCACCAAGAGATCGTCATCCTCATAGAGGATCTTCAAGGGGATCGGCTCTGGCAGGATGCCCCCGGGTTCAGGAGGAGGGAAGGAGAGGTGGATCTTCTGGCCGGGGGAGGGCTTAAAGCCGGCCTTCCTGGGCCGGCCATCCACCAGGACGTGGCCCTCTTCGATCAGTCGCTGGACCTTGGCCCGGGAGAGGCCTGAGGCTTTAGCCACGATGACGTCGAGGCGCCCTGACACGGAATCGGGATCGATGGTGAACTCCAGGACCTCTTCCATCCCGCGTCAGGCCTGCTTGTTCCGCTCCACCAGGAGGTCCAGAAGCATGAGAAACACCCCTGTCGTGATGGCGGCGTCGGCGACGTTGAAGGCCGGCCAGTGGTAGCCGCCGATGTGAAAATCGAGGAAGTCCACGACCATCCCGATCCTCAACCGGTCGATCAGGTTCCCCACGGCTCCCCCCAGAATGAAGCTTAACCCCAGCACGAAGAAGGTCCCCTTCTCCTTGGCCCGGCGGTGGTAGTAGACGATGAGGAAGACGGCCAGGATGGAGACCCCGATGAAAAAGGGGTTCCTGAAGGCGGGGTGGCTTCCTGCAAGGAAGCCGAAAGCGGCTCCCGGGTTCAGGACGTAGGAGATGTGGAAGAAGTGAGGGATGACCGTGATGCCCTCGCCGAGGGTCAGGGTCCTCTCGACATAAAACTTCGTGAGCTGATCCAGGGCGACGACGGTCAGGGCGACGGCGTAGAGAAGCATGACCTTAGGCCCCAGACCCTACCCCGCTCGTGGAGCCAGGACAAAGACGCAGCGGGCACAGAGGGTGGGATGGTTGTGGGAGCGGCCGACGTCTTCCCGATAGGTCCAACAGCGCTCGCACTTTCGCCCCGGCGCTTTCCTCGCCTCCACCTGAAGCCCCGGCCCCTGGCTGAAGCGGACCGATGAGACGATGAAAATGGATGGAAGATCCTCCTCATAGCTTCGGAGAAACTCCAAGACGGGGGAATCGGCCTTGAGCTCAACCTCGGCCTCTAAGGAATCGCCGATCTTCTTCGCCTTCCTGGCCCCCTCCAGCGCCTTCAAGACCTCATCCCTGACCTTCAAGAGCCTCTCCCACCGCTCGGCGAGGGCCTCATCCAAAAACACCTCCTCGGCCTTCGGGAACTCGGAGAGATGCACGCTCTCCTCTTCATCTCCCACCTTCGGGGCCTTCCGCCAGACCTCGTCCGCCGTGAAGGAGAGCACGGGGGCCATGAGCTTCGTCAGCGCCACCAGGATTTTCCACAGGGCCGTCTGGGCTGAGCGCCGCCCTGGAGAGGTTCTTTCCGAGGTGTAGAGCCGGTCCTTCAGGACATCCAGGTAGAAGGCGGAGAGATCGACGGCGCAGAAATTGTGGAGGAGGTGGTAGAGGAGGTGGAACTCGTAGTCCTGGTAGGCCTTCAACAGGCGCTCGGTCAACTTCTGAAGCTTATGCAGGATGAAACGGTCAATCTCCAGGAGCTGGTCGGGAGGGAGGGCGTCTTTCCTGGGATCAAAGTCGAAGAGGTTCCCCAACAGATAACGGCACGTGTTCCTGATCCGACGATAGCCCTCGGCCAGGCGGGTCAGGATCTCCTCGGAGAGGCGGATGTCGTCCCGGTAGTCTTCGGCCGCCACCCAAAGCCGTAAGACCTCGGCCCCGTACCGCTCGATGACCTCCTGAGGGGCGATGACGTTCCCCAAGGACTTAGACATCTTCCGGCCTTCCCCATCGACGACGAAGCCGTGGGTCAGGACCTCGTGGTAGGGGGCCCGTCCCCTGGTCCCGACGGCGACGAGCAGGGAGCTGTGGAACCATCCCCGGTGCTGGTCGCTCCCCTCCAGGTACATCTCGGCCGGCCAGCGCTGGTCGGCCCTTCGTTCCAGAACGGCGGCATGGCTCGATCCCGAATCGAACCAGACGTCCAGAATGTCCTTCTCCTTCCGAAAATCGGTCCCGCCGCATTGTGTGCACCGCTCCCCTGGCGGGAGGAGCTGTGATGCCTCTTTCAGGAACCAGATGTCGGCTCCCTCCCGCTCGACCAGCGAGGCGACGCGCTCGGCAATCCGCTGTTCCAGGAGGACCTCGCCACAGGATCCGCAGTAGAAAGCAGGGATGGGGACCCCCCAGACCCGCTGGCGGGAGATGCACCAGTCGGGCCGGTGGAGGACCATATCGTAGATCCGGTTCTGGCCCCAGGCCGGGATCCACTTCACCCGCTTGATCTCTTCCAGCGATCTTCGACGAAGGTCGTGGGTCTCCAGCGCGATGAACCACTGCTCCGTGGCCCGGAAGATGGTCGGCCCCTTACAGCGCCAACAGTGGGGGTAGGCATGCTCGATGATCCCTCCCGAGAGGAGCATCCCATTCTGTCGGAGCCGTTCGACGATCCTCGGGTTCGCCTCGAAGACATTCATCCCGCCGAACTTGGGGACCTCGGGGGAGAAGCGGCCGTCGTCCTCCACGGGACTATAAATAGGAAGACCGTACTGCTTCCCCGTCTCGTAGTCTACCTCCCCATGCCCCGGGGCCGTGTGGACCAGGCCGGTCCCCTGATCGAGGGTGACGTAGTCGGCCAGGAGAACGGGGGATTCTTGCTCTAAGAAGGGATGGCGGCAGACGACCCCGATCGCTTGACGATCAGGCGCCCCCAGATCCCGGCCTCGACATTCGTCCACGACTTTGGGGTTTGGAAGCTGACAGGCTTCGATCGTCGCCTGCATCAGGTCCTTGGCCGTGATGTAAGACTCATCGCCTGACTCGAAGATGACGTAGGGGTAGTCGGGATGGACGACGATGGCTTTGTTAGCGGGGAGGGTCCAGGGGGTGGTCGTCCAGATGAGGACAGAGACGGGCTTCTTGGAGAGGTTCGGCGAGAGGCGGCTTACGTCGGACTCCACCGGGAACTTGATGTAGATCGAGGGATCGCGCCGGTCCTCGTACTCGACCTCGGCCTCGGCCAAGGCTGTCCGGCAGGAAGGGCACCAGTGGACCGGCTTTAAATCTTTATAGACGTACCCCCCTCCGATGAACTTCCCCAACTCCCGGATGATGGTGGCCTGATAGCCTGGGTCCATGGTCAGATAGGGATGCTCCCAATCCCCCAAGACCCCCAGGCGCATGAACTCCTCCCGCTGGATATCAATGAACTTCGCCGCATATTCCCGGCAGAGGCGACGCTTCTCTGCAGGGTCCACCCGCTCCTTCCGCTCGCCCAGCTCCTTGTCCACCTGGTGCTCGATAGGGAGGCCATGACAGTCCCAGCCCGGGATGAAGGCGGCATCGTCGCCGAACATCGTCCGGGACTTGACGACGAAGTCCTTCAGGATCTTGTTCAGGGCGTGGCCGATGTGGATGTGGCCGTTGGCGTAGGGAGGGCCATCGTGGAGGAGCCAGAGAGGTCGGCCTCTCCGGAGCACCCGGAGCCTCTGGTAGAGACGGTTCTCCTCCCATTCCCGGAGGATAAAGGGCTCCCGCCTCGGGAGGTCGGCCTTCATGGGAAAGTCAGTTTTGGGGAGGTTCAACGTTGCCTTGTAGTCCATCGATCGGCCTCCAGTTTCCTTTGAGGTTTTCACGGTAGCAATTCAGCGGCAGTTTGTCAAGTTGCGATCGTGGACCATCCCGACGCAAAACCGTCCCAGCCCAAGGGCACAGCCTAATGACCCCTCGATCCATCTCTTGCTGACCACTCCTCGGCGGGAGGGGGAAAAATGCCCTCTCCCGCCGAGTGATTTTTCTCTTGTCTTCCTCCACGCCTTCGGGTATATTTTTCCTAACTATCTCGGGGGCCCAGGCCTCCCCCCCCAACCCTAAGATTTTAGGGGGTTTCTCCCTTCCTTTCCGGTTTCCGTCTCGAACGACGACCCCTCCTTCGATGTCCGTGCCCCAAGAGATGGCCCTCTTGGCCAGGCTCAAAGGAGCCCTTGAGGTTCTCCTGCGTCACCGGGTGAGGCAGGAGGCCAAGAGGTTGGTGAGGCGGCTGTCTGCTTTGCCCGATCCGGGCATGCGTGTCGCCGTTCTGGGAGAGCAGCTCAAAGAGCTGCCGTCGGCTGTCGGGGCGGAGCTTTTGGAGGTCATCTGTCAGGAGGCGGAGCAGGGTGATCCTTTCTCCCAGCAGGCCTGTCTCCACCTCCTGAACCTGGAGGCCCTTGAGGAGGCTTTAGGCCTGAAAAAGCTCTGGGAGATCCAGAGGGCCCTGGTGGATGGGGGATGTGGGAAGGCCCTCCGGCTGTTGTTCCAAGAGGAAACGCGTGCCGTCGTCCCGGAAGGGAGGCGGTCTGAGAAAGGCCTGGGCTTCAGGATCTCCCAGGCCAGGAGGCCCGCCCAACGTCTGATCGAACAGCTTCTCTTCGACCCTGACCCCAGGGTCGTGAAGATCCTCTTAGGAAATCCCAGGCTCACCGAGGCTGAGGTCTTAAAGATTGTCTCCTCCCCCAGGGTCTCCTCTACCGTCCTAGAGGCTGTCGCGCTCGATCCACGCTGGAGGGACCGATACCTGGTGAAGCTGGCTTTGGTGTACAACCCCTTGACGCCGACCCGGATCGCCCTGGGTTTCCTTCCCTTCCTCCTCATCCAGGATTTAACGGAGCTGGCCCAGGAGGGGAGGGTATCGGGTCTGGTGCGGGCGGAGGCGAGAAAGCTTCTCCACCTCCGGAAGGCCCGGCGGTCGGACCTCTAAGGCTAATCAAGCCTTGGCTCCAGGCCAGAGGGGATGCAGAGTTTCTTCCAGACGGTCTACCGGATCGTGGCCCAAATCCCAGAGGGGAAGGTCATGACGTACGGCCAGATCGCCCGTCTCCTCGGAAACCCCCGATGGGCCAGGACCGTGGGATGGGCCCTGAAAGCCAACCCTTACGGGTTGGAGCTTCCCTGCCATCGGGTGGTCGGGAAGGGAGGCCGGATCAGTGTCGGCTTCGCCAACGGCCGGCCAGAGGTTCAACGGAAGCATTTAGAGGCTGAAAACGTTCGGTTCCGGTCTGATGGTACCGTGGACATGGCCAAACATCAATGGCACGGTGCATGAGCGATGGAAGTCTACCTCAGCGAAAACGCCTTTGTCGGCTTGCTCGTCTCAACCATCGAGGTCTATCAGAAAGAATGCTTTGGCATCCTGTTGGGCCACGCGACGCCCCAACGGGTCGTGGTCGATTTCGCCGTCCCGTATCAGACTGCGAAGCGGAAGTTCCGGGAGGTCCACATCGATCTTGGGCGGAGCCGCCGGGTCGATGAGGCGGTCAAGACCGCCTCCCGCTGGGAGTTGGTCGGCGACTACCACTCCCACCCCATGTACGGGGAGGTCAAGGCCACCACGAAGCTGAGCAAGGTGGATCAGCAGTTCTTTGGGGAGGGTTCCATCTCCATTGTGGTGGCGATCAATGACATCGCAAGGCAGCAGCGTTGGAGCTACGTGAAAGGGGGGAGCCTGTCGGGGTCGATCAATGGCTACTCGATCCGGATCACTGCCTACCACAAGATGAATGGGCAGATCGAACGGGCCCTCCTCCTCTGCCCCTATGCCATCGGGTTCCTGGAGCGGAAGGTAGAGTCGTAGGGGGTGTGTTCCCTGTGGACGGACGGAGAAGGGCGAGGCTGAAGCGGTTACTAGACGGCTTCTACCGGCGCCTCGACTCGGGCGCCCTCGTCTTCGACCCTCTCCAGTTCCCCCACCGCTTAAACAGCCCCGACGACCGCGAGATCGCCGCCTTCCTGGCCGCCTCGCTTGCCTACGGCCACGGGAAGATCATCAACCAGCACGTGGCCGATGTCTTGAACCGGATGGGCAACTCCCCTTTCCGCTTTGTCCTCGCCTTCGATCCGAAGAAGGACACCAGCCGCTTTGACGGCTTCGTTCACCGGTTCAACTCAGGGAGGGATCTGGCTGTCCTCTGTTATCTTCTGAAGCAGGTCCTGAGAGCCTACGGTTCGCTTAAGGCCTCCTTCCTTACAGGCTACGATCCGGATGACCAGGACATCGGAAGGGCCTTGACCTGCCTTGTCGAGGGCCTGCTACGCTTGGACGTCTCCCCCTTCTACGCTGAAGGTATCCTCCCTCAAAAGGCGGGGGTCCGCTTCTTCCTTCCTTCCCCTCGGGATGGAAGCGCCTGCAAGCGCTTGAACCTCTTCCTCCGGTGGATGGTCAGGAAGGATTATCTCGACTTAGGGCTTTGGCCGGAGGTTACACCTTCGAAGCTCGTCATGCCGGTGGACGTCCACGTCTCTCGCATCTCGCAGAGGCTTGGCCTGACCCACTTGAAGAGCCCCTGCTGGCGGATGGCAGAGGAGATTACCCGGAACTTAAAGGCCCTGGATCCCGAGGACCCCGTCAAGTACGACTTCGCCCTCTCGCACCCCGTGTTGCTCAAAGAGGGGCAGGGCCTCCTCTCCTCATGTCCGTGATCGGGCGGGGCAAGCCCCGC
>JACQHM010000137.1 GCA_016199025.1 Candidatus Methylomirabilota bacterium
CGGGTTTAAAACCCGCCCCTTCCTTCCTGCTCAACCTGGTTGAGGAAAGAGGCGATCAGAAGGTCTAGGAGGAAGCCTTGCTCGTTCGCCGGGCCGCTGAAGCAAAAACCGTGGACGATCCCTTCCTCGGGGGCATGGCTTGCTTCCACCCAGACGACCTCGGCCCCGATCGTCATGGGTCCCTTCAGCGTTTGGAACGTCAGGGTGACGGCTGAGGTGGGCGGAAGAGCCTCCGGGAGTCTCGCCATTGTTCCCCCCTCGCTGATGTTGAGGGTCCTCCCCTCCAGGGCCTTGACCGGAGCCCCGTAGGGGCGGCAGACGACGGGCAGTTCCGCGGAGAGGCGGGCGCGGGTCCGTTTGGGGGCTCGTTCAAGCTTCGCCAGGTACGCGGACCAGGCGTGGCCATCCTCGGCGTCGAGCTTCAAGAGGCGGATGCCATGGTGGAAAGGGCGTCCTCCTTTAGTCGGTTCCATCCAGACCACCTCCCCATCAGCCCTGATGGCCCGCTGGCCGAGATCGATGAGGAGGTCCAAGAGTGTGGAGAGGGGGAGGGCCTCGGAAAGTTCGAGGAGAAGCCCACTTTCGCTGACGTTCCTGGCCATCCCGGACTGGGGGCGCTGTTTCCGGGACGGATCGGCGGGGGAGATCACCTTGGCGATGACGAAGAGATCAACCTCTAAACGGGTATGCTTCCTAGGAAACGATCCCTTTTCCACCTCTTCTCCTTCCGTTAGCGCCCCGCCCGCTCCCTAAGGGTCCTTAAGACCCCCTCCAACTGCTTCTGCTCCTCCCCGTAGCCGGCAAAGTCCCCTTGTCGAAGCAGCTCCTGGGCCCGGCGGTAGTGTTCCCAGGCGCGCTCGGCCAACTCCTTGAGATTCTCTCCCGACGGAGGCGCCTCGGCCTTGGCCGCTGCCTCCCGAACGATCCTTCCGCCGAAGACCCGTTGCAAGGCCCCCTCCAGGGTCTCTTCCATGGCGAGGGTATTCCCGAAGGCGACGATGACCCGTTTCAGTTCGGGGAGGGAGTTTTCCGTAGCGGCGAGGTAGAGGGGCTCGACGTAGATCAGCGACTTCTCGATGGGGATCGCGAGGAGGTTCCCCCGGATGACCTGGGAACCCGCCTGGCTCCAGAGGGTGATCTGCTGGGAGATGGTGGCATCCTGGTCAATCCTGGCATCGATCTGCTTGGGCCCGAAGATCAGCTTTGCCTTGGGAAAGGTGTAGGCGACCAGCTTCCCGTAGTTCGGCCGGTCGGCCCGGGCGGCCATCCAGGCGATCATGTTATCCCTTCTCGTCGGGGTAAAGGGGATCAAAAGGATGAACTCTTCCTTCTCCTCCCCGGGAAGCTTCATGATCATGTAGTACGGCTCCATCCCCGCCTCCCGTCCTCCTTCCACCTTTGTGGGGATACCCCAGAGGTCCTCCTTGTTGTAGAAGACCTGAGGGTCCCGCATGTGATAGATGGCGAACATCCTGGCCTGGATGGTGAACAGATCGACAGGATACCGGATGTGGGCCTGAAGGTCCTTTGGCATCTCCTCCAGGGGCTTCAGGAGGCCCGGGAAGGCCCTCGTGTAGGCCTGGATGATCGGATCTTCGGGATCGGCAAGATAAAAGGCCAGGCTCCCGTTGTAGGCATCGATCACCACCTTCACCGAATTCCGGATGTAGTTCCCCACCCCTCTGATCGGCGCGGAATAGGGGTAACGGTGAGAGGTGGTGTAGGCGTCGATGATCCAGAAAAGCCGTCCGTCCTGGGCGATGATGAGATACGGGTCCCGGTCGTACCGGAGCAACGGGAAGGCCTGCTTGACCCGTTCCTCAATCTTTCGGTAGTAAGCGATCCGGCTCTCCGGGGTGATGTCCCGGTTCAGGATCACGTTGACGTTCCCAAAGCGGATGGCGAAGAGGAGCCTTCTCAAGAAAGAACCAATGGAGACGCCGCCCTCCCCGGCATAGGTCGAATAGACGTTCGTATCCCCTGAGGGAAAATCCAGCTCCTGCCGGTTGGTCTTCACCAGGACATAGCCATCGGTCAGCTCTCCGTAGTAGATCTCCGGCCGCTTCACCGCCACGTTCACATTCGAGACGGGAGGGATATCCTTGATGAACAGCTCGGGGAGGCCCTCCTTGGTCAGCCGGTTCACAGGGGTCATGACGACGCCGTAGCCATGGGTGTAGATCATGTGCTGGTTGATCCAACTCTTTTCCCCTGGGAGGTCTTGGTAGGAAAGTTCTCTCGGGGACAGCATCACTTGCCGATACTCTCCGTTGATCTGGTAGCGGTCGATGTCCACGTCGGTGAACTTGTAGTAGGTTCGGATCTCCTGGAGCTGGGCGTACGTCCTGAGGAGCGGCCGATGGTCCCAGAGGCGGATGTTCTTGATGGTCAGGTCATTTCGCTTCAGGTCTTGAAGGGTCAGGCTCTCCTCGGCCGGGAACTCCTGCTCCTTGATCCGGTTCAGGGCATAGGCCTGGCGGGTGAGGCGGATGTTGTTTAAGATGTAGGGTTGCTCAGCGGCGATCTCGTTGGGGGCCACCCGGAACCGCTGGAGAAGGGTTGGGTAGATGCCGAGGCCGAGGAAGGCCACCACGATCAGGGCCGCGAGGCCCAAGAGGACCAGTCGGAAGCCGCTCCTGAAGATCTGGACGATAGAGAGGGTGGCGACCAGAGCGGCGAGGGCGGTCAAGGCCCGGAGGACTGGGAGGTTGGCGTGGACGTCGGCGTAGCCGGCCCCGAAGACCACCCCCGTCGGCGAGTAGAGGAGTTCATAGGTGTCCAGGTGATACCCGACGGCTTTGACGAGGAGGATCACCGCGCCGAGGATCAAGAGGTGGGCCTTCGTCCGGGGGGCGAAGACAGGGCCCCGAGTGCCGACCTGGATGCCCCGGAAGAGGAAATAGACCAGGGCCGTCAGGAGTAGGGTGAGGATCAGGGTCAACATGAGGAACCGGTAGAGGAAAACGAAGAACGGGAGGCGGAAGATGTAGAAGCCGATGTCGTTGCCAAAGCCTACGCGGTCCACGAAGGGGTCCGTGATGCCAAAGGGGACGGCGTAGGCGAAGCGGAGATAGTCTTCCCACGTCGCGCCAGCCTGGAAGGCGGCGAAGAGGCCGAGCAGGAAGGTGCCCGGGAGGAGGAGCCGTTGGAAGTACGGTTCGATGATCAGCCGGCTCGGGAGGCCGAAGCGGTCCTCCAGTTCGATCAGGACATCGGCGGCCACGGTCCGGCCGGCCAGGCGGAGGTTGAAGTAGAGGAAAAGGAAGAAAAGAACCCCAAAGATCCCTGCCAGGAGGAGCCGGGTCGTCAGGATCTTCACAAAGACGAAGGGGAGCTTGATCTCGTGAAACCAGAGCCAATCGGTGTA
>JACQHM010000134.1 GCA_016199025.1 Candidatus Methylomirabilota bacterium
AAAGCCGAGGTCTCATGGGTCAGTTCCCCTCTACGCTCCCCCCAGGGGCGGTCCCCAGGGGAGTGGTTCGAAGAGGAACGTCTCCCGGTGTTCCTTCTCGATGGAGCCACGATCTTCGCCCCTGCCGTCCTAGAGAGGATGGTCGAAGCCTTCGACGGGCATGTGGACATCCTGACCCCTGCCCGAGAGACCTCCCACGGCTATCGTGGGATCGCCCTTGTCTCCCCACGGGTCATGCGCCTCATCGCCGAAGCCCTGGATCGCGAAGGATCAAAGGGCTGGGAAGACCTCATGCGCACCTCTGGGGATCACCGGAGGAGCGTTCTTGACCTCTCAGACGAATATGCTTACATCCTTGACACCTCCTCCCTCCCGGCCAACGAGGCCGAGAGGCAGTTATACCGCTCCCTTGGAAAATCCACGGACACGATCGTGATCCGGGAAACCAGGAAGGCGGCAGCCCTGGTTGTAAGGGCTCTCGTCGAGACCAAAGCCACCCCTAACCATCTCACCCTTCTCAGTTTCTTTTTGGGGATGGCGGCGGCCTTCCTCCTGTGGAAAGCGGGATACACCAACGTCTTAGCGGGAGCCTTCCTCCTGGTCCTGTCCTATGTCATAGACTTAGCGGACGGGATGCTGGCCCGGATCAAGCTCCTGGAAAGCAAAGGAGGAGGTTGGTTGGACTTCGTCCTGGATAACGTCGTCCACCTGGGGATCTTTGCCGGACTGACCCGGATCGTCTACCTCCGCTCCCCGGGCTGGCAAGTCCTCTCCTTCGGCATCCTGTTCATAGGGGGGACTCTGCTCTCAGGTTTAGCCTTCACGATCTATATGATCGTCCCCAAAGGAAGAAATGGATGGCCCGGGGGGGCAAAGAACATCGATTGGGTTCTCGAAGGGGTTGTCGAGGCGATCAGACACCGGGATTTCTCCTTCCTCTTCCTCCTCCTGGCGGCTGTGAACAGGATCCATTGGTTCTTCTGGGTCGGCGCCATCGGGGCGAACCTCTTTTGGCCAATCGTCCTTTACGTCGCCTTGAGGAGAAGGGCCAGAGCCAGGCAGCTCTCCGAGAAAGAGCAAGGCCTCAGGCCATGATCAAGACGAAGACCCTAAACATGGCTCTTCTCAGCCTGGGCCTCCTCCTGTTTGCCTTCCTTGTATACCGGATCGATCCCGCGGCCATCGCCGTCCACTTTCGGGCCTTGGGCTGGAGGCTGATCCTCCTCCTCCTGCCCTATGCGTTCGGCTACTTTTTCTTCACCCTGGGATGGAAAGCCACGTTGGCAGATGGAGCATCGGTCCCGTTCCCAAAGCTCTTCCTGATCCGCCAGGCCGGCGAGGCGATCAACTCCCTAACCTTCTCAGCCTCCCTGGGAGGGGAGCCTGTCAAGACCTATCTGCTGAGGTCCTGTAGGGTCCCTCTTGAGAAGGGATTGACCTCCATCGTCGTCACCAAGACAGCAATGACCCTGGCCCAGATGACCTTCACCGTCATTGGGGTCATCCTGACGGTGCGGCAGATAGGATTGAAGAGCCCGTTCCTGGCCTTTTCGGCAGCCCTGGTGATGGCCTGGATTCCTGCCATGGCTTTCTTCATCATCATCCAGCGGCAGGGCCTGTTTGCCGGGCTTCTTCAGCCCGCCAAGAGGCTAAGCTTCCTGAAGACATGGCTTCAGCGGTGGGGAGAAAGGATCAACGACCTGGACCGTCAGATCGCGGCCTTCTATACCAAGGATGCTCGAAGCCTCGTCCTCTCTTACGGGCTCCACCTGGGTGGCTGGATGGTCCAGAGCCTGGAGGTCTATTGGCTGCTTTCCTTCCTGAAGCTGCCCGTGGACCTTCCGACCGCCTTGGCCGTCCAAGGCCTCTCGGTCCTCACCAAAGCGGCTGCGTTCGTCATCCCAGGAGCCTTAGGGGTCCAAGAGGGGGGGAATCTTCTGATATTTCTCGGCTTTTCTCTCCCTGTGGAGGCGGGGATGACGTTCAGCCTGGTAAGGCGGGGAAGGGAGCTTCTCTGGATCGGCCTGGGCCTTGCCATGCTGGCCCGCTACAGCCTACAAGGCCAGGAGCGGGACGCAGGGATACGATCAGTCGTGGGCGTTTCTCAGGAAAAAGGACGTGACGCGCTCGACGGGATGAAGTAAGCATGAATTCCTAAGCGATTGTCGCGTCCTGCTCAAGGTAGGGGACGATGGCCGCCTCACGCACCGCCCATGCCTGTTCGGTACGCGTCCTCGGATTCATAGTAATCCAGCCCGGAGTGGTCGAGCACCTCCTCGCCGACCAGGATGCGTAAGGTATTCGTCAGCTTCAGATGCTGGATGAACAGGTCATGCTCCGGCTTCAGGTCTGGACGGGCTATGGGAGCCTTGAAGTAGAACGAGAGCCACTCCTGAATGCCCGACAGCCCGGCCCGCTGGGCCAGGTCGAGAAACAGCGCCAAGTCGAGGGCCACCGGAGCGGCCAGGATGGAATCTCGACACAGGAAGTTGATCTTGATCTGCATGGGCTGCCCAAGCCAGCCGAAGATGTCAATGTTATCCCATCCCTCTTTCGCGTCACCCCGCGGCGGGTAATACTCGATTCGGATCTTGTGGAAGAGCTGGCCGTACAGATCCGGATAGAGGTCCGGTTGGAGGATCGCGCTCAACACGGAGGCTTTACTCACCTCTTTCGTCCTGAACGATCCTTGGTCTTCCAGGACCTCGCCATCCCGGTTCCCCAAGATGTTGGTAGAAAACCACCCTGTGAGCCCCAGCATCCTGGCCTTGAGGCCTGGCGCCACCACGGTCTTCAGGAGGGTCTGCCCCGTCTTAAAATCCTTCCCGGCGATCGGCACACGATTCATGCGGGTGTACTCCATCAGCGCCGGGATATCCACAGCCAGATTGGGCGACCCGTTCGCAAAGGGCACGCCGGCCGTGATGGCGGCATAGGCATAGATCATGGATGGGGAGATCTCGGGCGCGTTCGCCTTGAGACCAGCCTCAAAGGCCTCGATCGTCTCGTGCACCGGGGCCGGCTCCAGAAAGACCTCGGTCGACCCACACCAAATCATCACCGCCCGGTCGAGGCCCTCCGTCCGGCGGAATGCCTCGATATCTTCGATGAGCATGTCGGCCAGATGCTTCTTGCTCGGGCCAGCCTTGAGGTGCGTCCCCACCAGCTTCCGCACATACGCTTGCTCGAACACGGCCGGCCAAGGTCTGATGGATTCCAATGGGTTTTTTACCTGGGCCAACATCTCCCTGGGCACCACCCCGGCCTGGCAGGCGGTCTGATAGGCGTTCTCAGGAAAGATGTCCCAACCACCGAAGACAAGGTCTTTCAGGTCCGCGAGGGGGACCACCTCCTTGATAAAGGGAAACCGGGGGTTGGTCCTCTTGCCGAGCCGCATCCGCTGCATCTGCGTGAGAGATCCGTAAGGTTGGGCAAGTCCCTTGTTGATCAGGTGGACTCCTGCAATCAAGGTCGTGGCCACCGCCCCCAACCCTGGGAGCAGCACCCCCAACCTGCCGGTCGCCGGTTTGATGTCCTTCATCAGCTCGGGATAGAAAGAACTCTGTTCGCTCATGCGTGTACCCTTTCCCTGTGTGAGATCCACAGCAACATGAGGAAGAAGAGCGGCGCACCGATCGCCGCCAGGGCCAGGAACCAGCGGGCCTTCCCCCATGCCGACAGGACCACGACCAGATAGATAAAATCCCGCCTTGTGAGAGCCTCAGCCAGGGTGGAGAGACGGGATGGTTTCTCAGATTTGGTGACGGAGGTAAAGAGGGGCCCCTCGGAGGCTTTCTCGTGCATGGTCTGTCGATAGACGAACCCGGCCGAGAGGAGGGTCCCGACCACCGCGGAGAACGCCAGGACCAAAGGGAACGGAGCCTGCACGGCGATCTGCCACCCCAGTCCCATGCAAATGAACACCGCCGAGTGCACAAGATTATCGCCCCAGAAGTCCAGGATGCCGCCCAGGCGAGACTCCAGATATCTGAGCCTGGCGATCTCCCCATCGCAGCCGTCCAGGATCGAATGCAGCAAGAATAGGAGCGCGCCGCCCAGTTCATAAGAAGGCGTGGAGGAGAGAAACAACAATGCCCCCAGCAACCCGATCGCCACGCTCACGGCCGTCATCTGATTCGGAGTGATGGCCGTGGACACGAGCCACCGGGTGATCGCCAGCGAGACCTTGCGTTCGAAGTGCCTCGACATAAAACCTTCCGTGTCCTTGATCAGGCCCCGCAGGAGCCACCGCTCTGCTTTGGGAAGGTCCTCTCGGTTGGAGACCCGGATCCAGCATCCGCCACCCATGAACGCACCCGCTCTCTGATAGCCGTGCTCCAGTTCGGAGAAGACGGACGCACCATCGATGGAACGGCCGATCGACGAGAGCAGACCCTGGGGATCGACCGTCTCGACGGCAGCGATCCCGCTGGTCGGGACATGCATCGTCCCAGAGCGTAGCGGCATCTCGGAAAGGCGTTTCAGCTGCCAGGGTTGCGGGAGCAGGTCGGAGGTGAGCACCAAGACGCGTCTGGACCTTGCATGATTGGCCAACTCCCATGGGGGAAGGAGCACCGCCCGAGTCCCCTCCAGGAGCCGGGCGAGCCCGGGTGGGCCAGGATCGACGACCAGGATATCCTGGCACCCCGCCCGGGAGGCAGCCATGACGATCCGGCGAAGCAATGGCACGCCGGCCACAACGGTCTCCGGCAAGATCTCCCCCGAGCCCTTGGTGATGATGATCAGGATCATGGCTGGGTTCGCGGCCATCCAGCGATCCTTACGCATCCAACCCCGTTGGGAGCCAGGTTTCACGGTCCCGTCATCCTGGAGACCTTGGGCAAAACCCCATGACGCCGGCCGCTTGATTCCAGCTCGGCCGATCCTCGAAGGGCCAGCGGAAGGCCTCCTCTCCTGTGTGATTCCTTGGCGAGATGCAGAAGTTCCACGCAGAGCGATGCCGTCGCCAGGTTCTCCCCCTTAAGCGATCCATCCGAGATCTCTCGCAAAAAGTCCTCCCTGACATGGCGAAACCACTCCGGGTGGTAGGAGCCCTGGGAGAGGGCCTGCTCGAATTTCCAGATCCGCTCCCCCCTTCTACCTGTCAGGATCAGGGTCTCATCCTCCAGCCTGATCGTCCCGTGGGTCCCTTCGAGCAAGGCCCGATTGTCCCGCCGAGGCGAGGCCCACGTCAGGAAGATGTCCGCCACCGCGTCAGGGAACGTTAACTGGAGGCTCGCCGTATCCTCAACGTCCCACCCGGGATGTTGTCGGTTCTCGAGCGTAGCAGCGATCGTCCGTGGACCTTGTCCCAGCCAGTGCAGGATGACGTAAAAGGCATGCCAGCCGTGGTCAGGAAGGATACCCCCGCCCGCCATTTCCGGATCGAGTCGCCAGTTGTCGTGTTCTGCCTGAACCGAGGCAACCGGCCCCTGACGAAGCGTCTGCCAGACCAAGCGGCGCACCGTCCCGATCCGCCCCTCGCGGACCAGGTCCGTCACCTTCAGGATGATCGGCGCGTAGCGCCAGTTGTGGACGGTATGGAGGATGCGGCCGCTCTCGGTCTGAGCACGGCACACCAGTCGCAGTTCCTCGGGAGACAGTACGAGCGGCTTCTCACACAACACGTGAACCCCCCGGCTCAGGGCCAGGTGGGCCATGGCCGCATGGGTCCCCGGCGGGGTGCAGATGTCCAGGAAGTTCGGGGCCTCGGAGGTCAGGAGCGCCTCGACCCCGGTGTACAACCTGGCCCGGGGAAGACGCCATCGCTGCTGGGCGAGCCGCGACTCCATGGTGTCAGCGACCGCCACGATCTCGGCCCGATCGCACCCTTCCCACCCGGGCAGATGCCCGTTGACCGCCACGTTCCCCAGGCCGATGAGGGCGCCCCTCCACATCCCGAGCCTACCTCTTTTTCCAGGCCAGGTCGGCGAAGACCTCCTCAAGGATGGCCAGGCCTTCTAACGCCTGCGCTTCAGCGATGGTAAGCGGCGGATTGATCCGGATGTTGTGCGAGTAGCACATGGCCAGGAGGCCTCTTTGGAGGCAGGCCTGGAAGAGTCTCTGTGTCACCTGCTTCGGGAGCGGCTCCTTGGTCCGCCTGTCCTTGACCAGCTCGATTCCAAGCAAGAGCCCTTTGCCCCGCACATCCCCCACAAAGGGGTATCTCTCCTTGAAGGCTTCCAGCTTCTTCAACATGACCGCGCCGACGCGCTCAGCGTTCCTCACAAGATTTTCCTTCAGGATGACCTCGAGGGTGGCCAGCCCAGCCGTCGCGGCAAGCGGATTGCCTCCATAGCTCGAGGAGCTCCCACTCGGATTGGCGAAGGGTTTACTCGCCATCAGTTCCTCCGTCGAGATCACCCCGCTCACAGGAAATCCTCCACCCATCCCCTTCCCGACGGTCATCACGTCCGGCACCACCGGCTCATGATCAGAGCCCCACATCGCCCCGGTCCGCCCGAATCCCGTGAGCATCTCGTCGGCGATCAACAGCGCGTCGAATTCCTTGGCGATCGCCTGCACCGCGCTCAGGAACCCGGGGGGGGGAATGACGTTCCCGGCCGTCCCTTGCATCGGCTCCACGATGATCGCGGCGATCTCGCCCTGGGTCTGATAGCGGATCACCTGGCGCAGGAGGTCCGCACAGGCGATGCCGCATTCGGGGTAGCGGAGCTTTAAAGGGCAGCGATAGCAATAGGCGTACGGGGCGCTGTAGAGGCCGGGCATGAAAGGGCCCAAGCCTTTCTTGAAGTCATCCCCTACCAGCCCGAGGACCCCACCTGTCTTGCCATGAAACGCGCCCCAGAACCCCACGAACTCGAATTTGCCCGTCGCAGACTTGGCGAGCCGAAAGGCAGCCTCCACCGCCTCCGCCCCGCCGGAGTAAAGCTGGATCCATTTGAGGCGCCCCGGCGTGACCGACGCCAGAAGCTCGAGGAAGCGGGCCCGGTTCTCCGTCGTGAAGCTTCCGAACGCCAGGCGTTCGATCTGTGCCCTCATCGCCTCGACGTAGTGCGGGTGAGCGTGCCCGATGCTGCCCACGCCGATCCCAGTCACGAAATCGAGATACGGGTTCCCGTCCTCATCGATCAGCGTGCACCCCGTTCCCCTAGCCATCGCCAGTCCAGAGTAGAGCGCGATCGACTGGAGGCCCGGCGCAATGTAGCGCTGCTCACGGGCGACGATCGCCCTCGACCGCTTTCCAGGCACCCTCCGCTTCATGGAACCGCTCCCTGCGCCAGGCGACGGAACAGCCACCGAGCGATCTGCTCCGAGGCCTCTTCACGGTACAGCGCGAAACTGGGCCAGGCGTTGATGTCGATGAGAACGACCTCCCCCACAGGTGTAACGATCGCATCGCCCCCGTACACCTCCAGGCCGATGGCCCGAGCCGCCCGTTGGGCGACAGTCCATAACGCCTCCTCCGCGAACGGATAGCCGGCCAGCTCCTGTTCTCGATGATAGAACCACCGGAACCACAAATCCTGAGGATGCTCCCCCCCCGGACGGCCTACCCCGTAGAACTTGATCAGATCGCCCGGAACGTGCCGCTGCAAGACGATGCGGGGGATCCCCCTCCGGTGGAGCGCTGCCACGGCCTCCTGTAGCTCCGCCGGAGATCGGGCGAACACCACATCCCCGGATTGGGTATTGTGGACGTCGGCCCGCTTGACCCAGACCGGGCAGGGATGACCAGGATCGAATGCCTCGCTGGAGACGATGCAGCTCTCCGGAAACGGAACCCCTGAAGCGTCCAAGAGGGGGATCATCCGGTCCCGATAGGTGTTGAGCACAGCCGAGGGAGGGTTCACGTGCGGGATGCCTCTGGCCGCCAGCGGCTCAAGGAAGCCCAAGGCCGCCACGCGCTCGCACATCAAAAACACGAGAGACGGGGAGGGTTCGTCGGCTTCCCCGAGCTCGTCCGGCGTCTTGAGGCTTACCTGGTAGCCCGCCGCCTCGAGGTGTTTAGCCGTCAGCCTCAGGATCTCAGCATCATCGGATTCGCGGCCAGGCGAATGCTGCCGCTCCCGGAAAATTCCCCAGAAGCGCCGCGTCATCACGACAAGCCTCCGCACGAGTCCCTAGGTGTCCACGCCTCATCCCGCGCGAGCCCCTCGGCCAAGCGGAGATCCTCGGCGCGATCCACGTCAATGACCTGGTCAACCACCACCCCGTAAACCGGATGCCCGCGGGCCACCAGCCACATCAAGAAGTCGCGAAGCGCTCCAAGCGTGGACGGTGGAGGGGCCTCAGCGAAGATGGTACCGGAGACTAGATAGAGCCCAGCGGTCACGACCTCTCCCGAGGAGCCGCCAATGGCCGTCACGCGCCCCGACGGATCCAGGGTCACCCACAGAGGCCTCTCGTCGGCCACGAACGGCGTGACGGCTAGGACGACCGAGGCCCAGGAACAGTGCTGGGCCCGATCGACGAACCGGCGAAACGCCCGTTCCGGGCAGATCCAGTCCACGGTGGACATGAGGGATCGACCCGGCCCCAAGCGTTGGCCGACCTCCCAGAAACTCTCATACGATGATCGCGTGGTTTTCACGATGCAGCGGATGTCGAGGTTCGGGAACCGCTCCTGGAGGAATGCAGCACACTCCTGGCCATCCTCGTTGAAGATGATCTGGAGTCGCGTGATACCGACCTGCGCGAAGCGCGTCACCACACGCTCGATCAGGGGGACCCCTGCGACCGGTAGAAGTGGCTTTGGCATCTTGAAGCCGTCCCGTTTCAAACGGGAGCCTTGCCCAGCCGCGATGATGCCCCCTGCGAGGATCATGGGAGCGCTCACAGGAGCGCCTCCCGTAGATCCATCAAAGACTCGATCATGAGGTCTCCCGGGCAACACGGGACATGGGGGACGGAGGCGTCAGGCACGAGCCAGATATGGTGCATGCCGAGACGCCTCGCCCCCTCCATGTCGCGAGGCAGCGAATCTCCGACAAACACCGCCTCGCTCGGGTCGAGTCGTAACCCTGTCAGGGCGGCCTGAAAGATCCGGGGATCGGGCTTGGTGAACCCGACGCAGGCCGAGTCGACCACCACGCTCATGAGGGGGGCGAGCCCGGTCTCCCGGCAGACGCGTTTGAGATTGCCGTAGAAGTTCGAAACGATGCCGAGCTGGAATCGTCTGGACAGCTCTTGCAGAAACCTGACGTTGGTGCGAATCTTGTCAAGTGTGTCCTTCAGAAAACGATCGCAGAGACGCGGTGCCAGCCCGGGATCGTGCACCTCGAGTTCTTCCAACACACCGCTGACCTGGAGAAGAAGGATCTCTCGAAGCGACGTGCCCGTCAACCTCTTGGCCACCAGAGTGTCGTCGGCGGCGTAGAAGGCCAGATCGTACCGATCACGGTCCACGTTCACGTGTTCGGCCAGATAGAGCGGATAGAATCTGTCCTTCCAAGAGACCCCGTCGGCATCCAGGGTTCCCCCAAAATCGAAGAGGACCGCCTTCGGCGGCTTGTAAGACAGCCTGCTTGAACCGATCGTCTCTGGTCTAGCAGCCATCAGCCGGTGACCTCACGGGACGCTCCACCGATTCCCACCCTCATCTTGAGCAAGACGAGAAGTCCGGGGAGCGTCCAGACCAGCTCCCTCCCCCTGCGAATGATACCGTAGGAGGCCCCCTGCGCGGCCTGAAGCCCCAAGGCCGAGAACGCGACCACACGCACCGTCTCAGCGCTCCCGACCCGTCCCGGGATGAAGAAGATCATGCTGTTCAGCGCCATCGCCAGGGCTTCCACAGCCGCCGCCGTCCCGAGACCCGCCTTCGCTGAGAGCAACTGTAACACCAGATAGGTTTCGAGCAGCCCCCCACACCAACCCAACAGGCACCAGAACGTCGCCAAGTAGAACACCGGCATACGTGTCCTATAGAAGAGAGAGAGCCATCGATCCAACGATGCGGTCGCATCCCGGTGCGGCTCGATAAGCTCTTTCTTCAGCCCGATCCTCACCAGCCCTCGAAGCAAGGCCCCGTAGGCCTGCCTTCTCAGTACCCAGAAGATCGCCACGACAAAAATCCCCATCCCCACTACCACTCCCAGCGCGACGAACCAAAGCCCAGTGGGGAGTGCGAACTGTACCAATGTGATGCTTAAGCCCCCGCACAGAAACAGGACCTGGGCAACGATCTCCGCATGCTTGTGAACCGTGATGGACATGAGCGATCGACTGAACCCGACCGAGCGACCCAGCAGATGCGCCTTCACAGGTTCCCCGGTCAGGTTGGCGGGTGGGACAAGATAATTGATGGAATCCCCGGCTAAGTAGATGCCGAACATCCGCCAATACCCCATCCGTCTGGCCCTGGTGCCCAGCAACACCCACCAGCCGGCCATGAAGGCCATTTGCGCGAAGAGGTAGAGCACGACTAGCAAAAAGAACCATCCCCCGATCAAGCCAATGTTCGCCCGTATCGCTGGCCAGCCGATCCTCCCACCCAGCCAGAGCATCCCAAGAAGCCCGGCAAGCATGAGCATGGGTTCCAGTCGTTTCCTGAAGAGGGAATGCGGCATGGCGACATCCTTGCCATCACGCCCCTCCCTTTGAGCCATCATCTTAAGAATCGCGCCTCTTGAGGTTGAGCGGGAGCCGTGAACGATCGCACCGAATTGACCAGGGGAGGGCGGATGGCTTTCGCCCTCTGGAGAACTTCCGACTTGGTCTCCTGGCTGCTTGGGATGCCGCGCTGGTCGCGTTTCCTCAGAATAGACGGAAGGGCTGGAGACCCTGGATGAAAGGGGAAGAATCGGCCGGAACGCCTGGAGGGGCTCATCAAACCGGCTCGCCGCGTCCACCTGATCGCTTTGAAAAGAAAGGGAGCCACCGAGAAAGAGGTCTTCAAACTTGCAGGTTCGAAGCGTTCGTCTAACCAACAACCCTCCAATGTTCCTCGAGTAGTATTAGCAACCATCAGTCAGTGCCCCACGACGAAGGACGAAGGGCGAACGACAGACACTGTTGGTCGTTCGTCGCCCCTCGGACGCCTTCGTCGTGAACAACTCGTGTGACTCAGCCGTGCGTAACCAACATTAATGGCACGATGCATTGCCCGAATCGCTGAACGTCTCGCCCGCCACAGGGACGAAGTCCCAGGCGTAGCTCAACGGGTAGAGGGTGAGCTTGAGTACGCCGAAGGTGTCGTCATTACGGACCTGGCTGTTGGCGATGCCTGGCCCGAGCGGGTGGTGACTCCTGCCACCCGTGCCTACGACAAACTGGCGGATGCCGCGCATCGAGTCCGCTACTCCATTTGGGTCTTGCGGCGCGAAGCGCTCGTAGTTGTGCTCGTGGGCAGACAAGACAACATCCACGCCAGCATCGTAGAGGGCCTGCCAGATCGGCTGCATCTCGTCGAAACTGCCGCGCCGTTTGCCCGAGCTGAAGCGCGGGTGGTGCCAGTA
>JACQHM010000136.1 GCA_016199025.1 Candidatus Methylomirabilota bacterium
GTAACCCCGATATCATGTGGCTAATTGGTGTTCTATACCACCAGATGTTGTAGTTACTGGAGTCAAGTGGATACCCCTATTCAGGATATTTCGGGGGAAGTATCATGGGGCAGGCCTGGTGATCCTCCCAAAATAAAATGGGCAGGACCCGCTACCCAGTTCCCACCCTCGCTAGAAAATAGAGGGTATGCCTGCACATATGTCAAGAGCTATTTCGAGCAAACAGTCCCGGCCCAGAGCCGGCCCACGAAATTGACAGCAGTGAAGCCGACGGACTGCTGTTCCAGGTTGATGTGGCCGAAGTCGAGGCTGCCACTCCTTAAACACGTTCCCCATCTGGGGAGGTCAGGAAACACGATGCAGTTGTGCCATTACGGCGTGGTCCTCTGTTGTGCAGGCGGTTAAAGGCAGAGGAGAGAGGGCTGAGTCGCCACCGTAGAGGGAAGTAATGGGGCTCTATCTCCGAAAGGCGTTTCGTTTTGGCCCGGTGCGGGTGAATTTGTCCAAGAGTGGGGTCGGGGTCTCCCTGGGGGTCAAGGGACTCCGGATCGGAACTGGTCCCCGGGGGGCCTATCTCCATGCCGGCCGGGGCGGACTCTATTTCCGGAAATCGCTGAAGCCCGGTCCGCCCGCATCAGCTCCAGTTCCTTCGCCCACCCCAATAGAAACTTCGCCACGAAAGCCCCCAGTTTGGGTCGAACCCGGGTCAACTGCGTCTGAGGTACAGGTCCGTGTTCGCCGAGACTGGACGCCCGTGGTTCTCACGGGCGTGATTGGCGGGATGCTAACCGTCTTCGGGCTCGCTACAGCTCCCCCTTTGGCCTTTCTGTCCTTCCTCATCACCGTCGGGATCATTCTCTGGATCGTCTATACCCAGCAACGCTATGAGGAACAGCTCAGTGGCTATGTCAACAAGATCATAGCCCTCTTCGAGCGAGAGCCTCCCTTACCAAGCGGCCCGGTTCAACAACTGATCCAACTCCGGGTGGCCATGCGGTTCAAATCTGAGCACCTTGAGCCCCTGCACCGGTTACTCTACGATGCCTTCTTGACGCAGCTCATAACCGATCGGACCATCGATGAGAAGGAGCGAAGCTTCCTCTTGCAAGCCGCCAAGGTACTCATGCTGCCTGCTAGGGAGGTGGAAGCCGCCAAAGCCGAGGCCTTCCGCCGGCTCTACCTAGAGGTGATCGCCGATCACGAGCTGACAGAAGCGGAGGAACAGACGCTTCGCCACGTGCAGGAGGCTCTGGACCTGCCCGATGCCGTCCTCCAAGAGGAGCTCCAGATGGTTGCAGAGCTCCGGCAGGTCCGGGCCATCCAAAGAGGCGACTTCCAGCCGATGCCGGTTGAGCTCAGGCTCCAGAAGGGGGAGGTCTGCTATCATCGGACGACCGGCCAGCTCCTGGAAAAGCGGGTACTCCGCTCCTACACGGTGAACCGCGTCCGCCAGAAGGAGGAGGGCCTGGTGCCAACGAAGGAGGGCGAGTTGTACATCACCTCCAAACGCATCCTCTTGGTGAGTGACGGGGTGACAACCTTTCCTCTGGGCAAACTGCTGGACGTCGAGGTGGACGCCGACACGAAACTCATAACGCTCTTGAAGGAAGGGCGTCAGAAACCACTCTATCTGGCTGTCCCCGATGCCCTGGTCACCGGAGCCATCATCGAGCGCCTGTCCCAAACGATTTAGTGTGCCCGATTCCAAGTTCGTTGGACGAGCCTGGGTTCCTTAACCTCACCGAGGAGGGACTGAGCGATGAACAACCCGCGTCGCCACTCGAAACCTGGGGTGCTCCTCGTACTGGACCAGATCGTCACGCTCTTGGCCGTGTTCATGATCCCCGTCCTCCTGATTGAGGAAATCAGCGCGACGCCTGGCCTCCTCAGGGCAGCCGAGGTGGCCAACTGGGTCATCTGGCTCGGTTTCGTGGCCGAGTTTGGAGCCAAGCTCCTCCTCCTCCCAGACCGAGGGACAACCGTCCGGAAGAGCTGGCTAGAGGTGATGATCATTGCCCTCACGCCGCCCTTTGTAGGGCAGCTCGAACAGTTGGGACCCCTGCGACTATTACGAACCCTCCGTCTCTTGCGGTTCCTGCGGCTCATGCAGCTTGCCCTCGTCGGCCTGCAGACCCTCCGCGGGCTCCGCCAGCTCCTCACGCGTCACCACTTTCTGCACGTGGCAGGTGCCATGACCCTCATCGTCCTCCTGGGAGGAGTGGCCTTGTTCCTCTTCGAGGGGGAGACCGGCGCCGTCCGAAACCTTGGTGATGCTCTCTGGTGGGCCGCCGTCACGGTGACGACTGTAGGCTATGGTGATATCGTCCCGAAAACCGAGACGGGTCGCCTGATCGGGCTGGTCGTGATGCTGGTGGGGATTAGCTTTGTCAGCGTCCTGACGGCCAACATCGCCTCCTACTTCGTGGAAGCCCGGCAGGAGTCAACGGAGACGACGCTCCATCAGGAGCTGGTTGAAGTGAAGGCCCGGTTGGACGAGCTGAACCGACTCCTGCACCACCAAACCGAGTTGTTGGAGAGGCTATCAAAGGGTACGCCAGTCTAAGCCAGCGGGGTACCGACCAGCTCCTACTCCGTCTGCCTTCCTTCCCCGGTCCTCCAGCGTGCCAGGATCCATGGCACGACTGGCTCATGATTCTCCCTTTGAATGGATCATAGCGACGTGGACAAGAGTGAGGCGAAGTGGCATTAGGAAAATAACACCACGCTTGCCATCTGTTTCCAAGTTCCCTACAATGGAGCCCACGACCAAAGAGGATCGCTTGCTGCCAAACGAAAGGAGTGGGGGCTTGAGTTGTGGGAGGAGGAAATGGAGGGCTTGATGAAGAGAAGACAGTTGGGGGTTGGGTTGGTGGGGATGATCGTGCTGATCGGTGTTGCGATGGCTTCCAGCGTTTCCGGGGAGGATGAGCCAAAGGCTCCCGACTGGTCGCTCCGCTTAAACCGAACGATCCAGATCCTGGAGAGGGGGGGCATCGCCTGTGGGAGCTTCGAGGCCTTCAGGGATCCAGACTTTGCCGCCAGCGTGGCCGACCGGACGGCCGCCGACTTCGTCCTCTGGGATTTCGAGCATCGCCCCTATGACATCACCCAGCTTCGGATGCTCCTGTTAGGGATGTTGAACCGGGCTCAAGTGTATAACGGTGGGAAAGGGCAGCTTCAGCCCAGGGTGACACCCCTGGCCCGCATCCCCGATCCAGGACGCAATCTAAATGAAGGCATTGTCAAGCAGATCCTCGATATCGGCCTCTACGGCTGGATGCTCCCGATGGTGGAGACCGGCGATGAGGCGAGGCGGGCGGTCCAGGTTTCCCGCTATGGCCAGTGCCGGGGGGTGCCCGACGAGGAGCCCGAGGGGCTCCGGGGTGCGGCCGGGGTGCCGGCCATCCGCTACTGGGGTCTCAAGGCTGGAAACTGTCAGACACGGGACCCGAACAGCTACCAGATGAAAGCCGATGTCTGGCCCCTGGATCCGAACGGCGACCTCCTCTTCATCGCCATGATCGAAACCGTCAAGGGGGTGGAGAATGCCGAGGCGATCTTCGCCCAGCATCCCATCGTCTTCATCGGCCCGTTTGACCTCTCCTGGAGTCTGGGGCGGGGAGGGGAGCAAAGCGACGAGGTCTGCCCAGGCTGCTTTAGTCGGGAGGAGGAGGAGCTGATCGCGAAGGTGGTCGCCGTCAAGAACCGGCTCCAACGGGAGGGGAAACAGGCCCACATCGGGATCTTCGCCACGGGAGCGCACTGCAGGTTTCGTGTCTCCCAGGGTTTCGATCTGCTCTTTATGCCCTACGATCCTGCCGTCTCCAAGGCCTGCGGCTGTACCGCCGCCCAGTAGGAGGGATAGCCGATGACCCATTCACCCCGTGTGAGCCATTTCGAGCTCTTCCTCTTCGGCAAGCCCGAGTGGGAGTTTCCCGACGGGCCGATGACCCAGGAACGCCTCAAGGCCCTCGGCGAGGATCTCAAGGACCGCCTCGACGCGGCGGCTCGGGCCGTTCAAGTCTTAAAAGAGGATGGGTGGGACGTGGAGCTGGTGGGCTATTCCCTCTCATTCGCCCACTCCTCCCTCACCTTCCCGGACGACGCGGCGGCCCGGACGTATCTCCAAAAGCTTGGGCTCGATCCTGAGACGTTCGAGGTCTTCGAGCTGGAGCCGGAGGACGAGGAAGACGACGAGGCCTGAACGGAGTACGTCATGCAGGATTTGATCAAGGCTGTCATGAGGTTCCGGGATGAGCGGGACTGGAAGCAATTCCACAACCCAAAGGACCTGGCGATCTCCGTCGCCTTGGAGGCGGCTGAACTTCTTGAACACTTTCAGTGGAAGAGCAACGAGGAAGTGGCGAACGCCTTGAAGGAGCCTGGGTTGAAGGGGAGGATCGGCGAGGAGATGGCGGACATCCTGCTCCTCTTGATCTCTTTGGCCGATGTCGCCGGGGTCGATCTTCAAGAGGCGGCGTGGCGGAAGCTTCGGAAGAACGAGGAGCGGTATCCGGTGGAGAAGGCAAAGGGGACGGCGAAGAAGTACGACCAGTTCAGTGATGAGCCTTTCAAGCCGTGAGCGGGGAAGCCTTCAGCCCCTCGGCCCTTAGCAGCCAATGAGTTTTTCGTTTGCCGGTGGGTACCTCGAGGAAACCTTCCGACAGACCCAGAAGCTCTTCAGGCCCTTGAACGGCAGGTGGCTGAAAGGATTGAAGTTTTGCTTCTCCACGACCTGGAATCCTGCGTTCCTGAGCGCTCGCCTCACCTCGCCGTCTAAGAACCAGCGCTCCTGGATCATGTCCTGTTCCCTCCAAAAGGTCTTCCCTTTCCTCTGGAAGATCGTCAGAGACGCCCTGGCCAAATGACTTCCTGGGTCAAAGTGGTTTTCCATGATCAGGGTGAAATCCTCCTGGTGGGCGACGGAGGTCTTCGTCCACAGGGCCTTAAAGCAGCGGCGGTTGTTTAGATCGAAGATGAAGTACCCATCATCCTTCAAGGCCTCGTGGACAGATCGGAAGGTGTCAAGGAGGTCTTCGAAGGTCAGGAGGTGGTTTAAGCTATTGAAGAAGCAGGTGGTAAGGTCAACCCTGGTCGCGAGGCGGAAGTTTCGCATATCCTGGCGGCTCAAGGTTAAAGGGAGGTTCCGTCCCCGTACCTTGGCCTTGGCCCGCTTTAGCATTTCTTCTGAAAGATCGATCCCGAAGGTCCTGATCCCCCGCCCGGCCATCACGAGGGCGAGGGTCCCCGTGCCACAGGCCACATCCACCATGGACTCGACCTTGATGTGATGCTTCTCAATGGTGCGGTCGAGCTTCGGAAGGATCAGATGGCTGAAGGGGGTCCCCAGGGCTTCCTGCCAGCGGTCATAGATCTTTGCGAACGCAGCATAAGCATTCATGTTCGGAGGAGGGTCACCCATGTACCTGTACCTGACGGCGATCGGATGGAAAAGCGGCCTCCCGCGGGAGATCGAAATCTGGTTCACGGCGCAGAACGGGCGCTACTACGTGATCGCCGAGCACCATGAGCAAGCCCATTGGGTGAAGAACATCCGCCAGAACCCGGAGGTGTCCCTTCGGGTCGGCGGTAAGGAGTATCGGGGCCTGGCCCGTATCCTCGATCCAAGGCGTGAGTCGGACCTCTGCCGGGAGGTCTCGGAGCAATCGGAGGCCAAGTACGGCTGGGGGGAGGGCCTGATCGTTGAACTTATCCCGGCGTCATCCCACCAAGGCATGCCCTAGACCTCCTCCCACACCTTCCTGAGATACGCCGCATCGGCTTTGGCCCACTCCTCCAGATTTGGCGGGGTGGTGTCCGCATACCCAACCTGTCGGATGATGGCTTCATCGAAACTGTATTCGGTGTGCACAGAGAACACGCCGTCGAAACCCAGTGCCTTGAGGGCGCTGAGGGCGCGACGCCAGTTGACCGCGCCGGTGCCGAGTTTGACGAAGCGAGGCACGAACGGTGGCTCACTCCCCTCGGGCTCTGGTGCATGGTAGGCGTCTTTGACCGCGACGATGGACAGGTAGTCCCGCACCATCGCCAGCCCCAATGCATAGTCCTCGCCGTCCAAGACCATGTGTCCCAAGTCAGGGTACGCGCCAACCCAGCGCGGGTCGAAACCGCGGAGCAGGTGCATCACCCCGGCGCAATTCGAGCCAAGCACCGGACCACTGTGGACTTGGTACACCGTCTGAACGCCGTACCTCTCGCCTACCCGTGCGAAGCCCTCAAGCGCCACCCGTGCCGCGTCCACCAGCACCCAGTAGTCATCGCCCGGGTTGAAGCTGAAGAAGCCGATCTTCACCCGCGGCACACCCGCCGCCGCACAGCCCGCATACAACGGTTCAACCTCCGGGGCGGCCGGGTTCACCAGCGTCACCGGCGCCGTCGCCAGCGGACAAATCAGCCCTTGCTCCTGCCAGATGGCGACCGCCTCCGGCAGTGCGGTCTCCACATTGTTCGGATTCACCGGATGCCCCGGACGAACGTTGACATCGATCCCGTCAAACCTTAACTCTTGTGCCTTCGCCCCCAGGTCAGGGATGCTGAGGGTATTGAAGAATTTCGAATTGAGGACGATGTTCATGATCGCCTCCTCTTCCTTCACGCCGGGAGGATCGGGAGCGTCACGTGGGAGGGATGGGCGGCATCGTGGTAGATCGTCTGTAACGCCACCTCCCACCGGGTGTTCTGCCAGAGGGGCTCGCCGGTGTTCGGGTTCACGTCGAAGCGGGGGTAGTTCGATGAGGAGATGTCCAGGCGGATCCGGTGCCCCCGCTGAAAGAGGTTTGCCGTTGGGTAGAGGGGGAAGGTCAGCTCGTAGATTTTTCCCGGCTCCAGCAGCTCTGCCTTGCCGCCGTTCCGGTAGCGGGCCCGGCGGATCGAGTCGGTCAGGTTCAGGGCGTAGCCCTCAGGGTAGTCGGGGGTCGGGGGGTAGACGTCAATCAGCTTGGCGGTGAAGTCCGTGTCCACCGCGCTGGACGAGACATAGAGGGTCACGGTGATCGGGCCGGTGCCCTCGGTATCCTCCGCGAGGGGCTCGGTCTGGAAGACGAGGATGTCGGACCGGGAGGCCAGGGGGAGGTAGGGTGGGGTGCAGCCGTAGAACTCCGGGGCCTCCCGCTGGTCGAAGGCGCCGGGGATGCCGATGATGTCCCGCTCCCGCTCCTCGACGGGGATCTCGGGGGCCCCGAGGGGCCGGGGCATCAATCCGACCAGGGAGGACATGTTCCCGCCCATGGTGGGGACCGGATGTGTGGGGTCGAAGGAATAGCGGCTGGGCGGGGCATCCCGAGGGGGGAGGGTCGGGGCGAGTCCCCCATTGGGCTGAAGGTAGAACTTCGTGAACTGCGTCCTTGGCAGGGGCCAGGCCTCTTCGTCCCGCCAGCGGCCGCCGTGGTCCAGCCGTCCGGCCCCGTTCCGCCGTCCTGTCCCGCCGCCCATGACAAAGATTCGAAGGGGCGCCTCCTCCTGCCAGCCGTTCGGGATCCCCTTCAAGACCGCGTCGAAGAAGCGGAGACGGGCCTCGTTGTAGTCGATGGCCGCCTCCTTACCGAAGTCCACGTCCCCCGAGTAGGTCAAGGCAAGGTTCCTCCAGCCGTGGATCCAAGGTCCCATCAGGCAGCGGACGGGCCCTTTTTTCAATCCCCGGAGGCCGGCGAAGTTCTCGAGGGTCGCCCGGGTGTAGGAGTCGTACCAACTGCCGGAGAAGACCATTGGGATGTCGGCGTGCGTGTTCCAGTGCTTTTGAATGTTCAACCCTGGACGGTCCCAGAAGGCGTCAAAGTCGCCGTGGCTCCCAAGCTCCAGGGCCCAGGCCTCGTAGCGGGGGATGAGCGCCAAGGGCGAGCGCCCTTTCTTGATCGGCATGCGGGTCAGCCACTCGCGGACGTTCACATCCCCCAGGGCTTTTTCGATGACCGGGTCGGCCTTGGCCTCCTTGGACTTCGCCCCCTGCCAGAAGGCCCAGCAGAGGAAGCGGAGCTCGAAGGCCCCGTTGTGGCGGATCGTGGAGGTATAGCCGTTGGCACCCCCCTGGTTCACCCACATCGCCTTCAAGGGCGGGGGAGCCAGGCAGGCTAAGGCCGACTGGGTCCAGGCCATGTAGGAGGTCCCCAGGGTCCCCACCTGGCCGTTGCACCAGGGCTGCTTCGCGATCCACTCGACGGTGTTGTAGCCGTCCTGGGGTTCGTTCACCAGGAAGGTGAACTCCCCCTCCGAGCGGTAGCGTCCCCGAACATCCTGGATCACCACTCCATATCCCCGCTCAGCATACCAGAGGCCGTTCAACTCTACGCGCTCGGGGTCATCCTTGGAGTATGGGGTCCGCTCTAGGAGGACGGGGAACCTCCCCGGGGCGAACGTGCCGTCATGGGCCGGGCGGTAGACGTCGGAGGCCAGACGGACGCCGTCTCGCATCGGGACCATCACATTCTTGAGGACAATGACCTCGTACTCCGGTTTCGAGGGGCTCATGGCTGGCTCCTTCGTCAATCGCATCCATCACCGGTTTGGCCCCAACAGATTCGTCAATGGGCGTCGGGAGGGTGGCGAAGCTGGGGGACACCTACCGACGAATCTGGTTGCAAAGCCATGTCCCGACGCACGATAAATGTAAACCTACCCTTGTCGCAAAGTATAGAGAATTACGACAGGATGACGCAATCGGAGAATTCCCCGAGATGGAAAATCGGCTCTTCACGGAATGTTGTGGGTACCGCCAAAAAGCACATCTGGTGAGGTATACTCCCCCTGTTCGAGTCTTAGCACGATCACCGAACAGGAAGGA
>JACQHM010000138.1 GCA_016199025.1 Candidatus Methylomirabilota bacterium
GAGAGGGACGGGGTGAGGGGACGGAAAGCGACTGAGCGCGGCCATTGGACTGAGAACCGAGTGGCCCTGCGAAGGGAGCGTATTGTGAAGAAAGAACAGGTGGAACTGCCAATCCCGGATGTGAAGCCGGGACCGATTACAGTAGAGCAATTCATGGCCCTGACACCAGAAAAGCTGGAACTGGTGGGCGGCTACTTGATTGACGGGCCAAAGGACCACGCGGCGCGCCTGAAACTCTTGGTGATCTTGCTAACGAACGTGGGATTAACTGAGGCGGTACGCCTGGCGCCTCGGGGGCGGTGGGAAAATGCCCTGCGGGAAACCTACGGCTGAGAGCGGCTGTCCTTGTCGGATGGTCGTCTCGCCAGCCTTGGGAGCCGCTGGAAGATAGTTCCTACGGCTGTGATCCTGAGATCGTGGGAAGGAAGATAACGTGATAAACCCTTAAGCCGAGGAGATCGTCAGGACCCTTGATGATCCTGTCAAAGGTGTCTGCTGGCATCATGGGCACATCGACGAGGACATCCTGAGAGGGCATGTCTTTAGCGCCCTGCGGTATGTTCCAGGAGCGAGAGCAGGGTTCCTTAGACGTCTCAAAACCTGAAGGCCGGTGGCAGCCTGCTATTCTCTGGGGTCTTCTCCAGAACGTTAAACGTCGCGGTGGTAAATTCTACATCCGGAGAATCTGCAGAGAGCTTCTTGAGGCCGTCAATCAAAAGCAGGGGGAGTCCCAGGGAAGTATTGAATCCGAGCATGCTGAAGGCTCTTGGAAAGTCAAGAGCCGAGACTTCTTCGAGGTCTTGGACAGTTCTGAAGTTGAAAAACTCGCTGATGAGGTGGCCAGTGACCTTGAAAGGATGTTGCAATGACAGAGGGGCGGGCCGAATCTCTGGCAAAGTTGTTCAGCTTCCGGGATCCAACGGAAGTTGTTGGCTTCCTTCGGAAGCACCCCTTTCTAAAGACAAGCTAGGCACCTATAAGATGCCAGTGGGGGTGGTGGACATCTTCAGCAGCGATACGACGAAACTTCTGGAGGTGAAGGTCACCTGATGTCAGTCCGGGTGTTTATTAGCCATAGTGTAGCACCGTGGGAGCTAGCGCTCGTGAATAGCGTCGCAGATGTTATAGCGCAGCGTGGCGCAGTTCCAACGATTCCCGACCGCGCTTGGGATCCATCGGTTGAAGAGTTGCCGGATCGGATCGCCGCTCAGATTCAACACTCCGAATATGTCATCTCGATAGCAAGCCAGTGGGGCCAACACCTTGCCTGGCTGAATCAGGAGGTTATGTATAGTCATCAGCTTTCGCCACCACGACCTTCTGTCATCGTTGCCGATGCTGGAATCGCGATTGCTCCGGAGCATGACTGTATCCGGATGGACCGAGCAAATCCCCTCGCTACCCTTGCCCAGGTGAGCCAGCATATTCAGCGGCTGGTTCAGGATAAGCAAACGCAGGCATTACTGCGGGGGCTCCTCATCGGGGGATTAGCTCTTTTATTCTTAAAGGGGAGGTAAACGTGCCAGCCTTGGACGTTGAAAAGATCTACAACCGGAAAGAGGAGCAGGAGGAATACACCCGTACCTTACAGGAAGCGAAAGCGTGGAAAGAGATCGCCGAAGCTTTAGAAGCCTTAATGGAACAGCTTCGCTTTCCTCTGAAGCGTGCTGTTCCCAATTGGATTCAGAAGTGGGCAGAGGAATTGGAAAAGGCTGGCGTGAGGTTGAAAGGTGGTATTGAAGAGGCCCGGCGAATCAGCCGCAAGTTCAAGACGCCCCTTTCCGAAGAGATCATTGCTGAACGTGAAGAACGACGGTAGGTGATGCTGGCATTCTTGGACATCTCGGCGTTGATCAAGTACTTTGTTAGGGCAGGGATTCACAGTCAAAAATCTTGGCGTGGCGTAAGGCTTTTATCTCGCGAGGGGAGATGGATGTGATCGTGTTAGGCATCGACCCGGGGCTGAAAGTAACGGGCTACGGGGTTGTGGAAGGGGAGAAGAGGGGCCTCCGACTTGTCTCCTGCGGGCGATTTGACGTTTCTTCTGAGGCCCCTTTCCCAAAACGGCTCCACCGGCTCTACCTGGAGCTTGGCCAGCTTATCGAGAAGCACCGCCCCGGGTGTGTGGCGATCGAACGCCCTTTCTTCGCCAAAAATGCCCAGAGCGCCCTCATGCTGGGGGAGGTCGTGGGGGTGGCGATCTTGGCGGCGGCCGAGAAGGAGCTTCCCGTCTATGAATACTCCCCCCAGGAGATCAAAGGGGCCGTCACGGGCTACGGTCGAGCTGGCAAGAAACAGGTTCAGCGGATGGTGAAGGCCCTCTTAGACTTAGTCAACGTCCCTGAGCCGCTCGATGCCGCCGATGCCCTGGCCGTGGCCATCTGTCACCATCACGCGGCCAAGATCAAGGGGCTTCAAAAGGGCGGGATGAATCCCGCCCCTACAGGGGGCCACAGATGATTGCCAGGCTCCGAGGCACGCTGGTCAGCAAGAGCCCTGGCCGGGTCATCGTCGAAGTAGGGGGCGTGGGCTACCAGGTCTTTGTCCCTCTTTCGACCTATTATCACCTCCCTGAGAGCGGCGAGGAGGTCCTCCTGTACACATCGACCTATGTGCGGGATGACGTCATCGTCCTCTATGGGTTCAGGACCGAGGAGGAGAAAGGCCTCTTTGAGCTTCTGCAAGGAGTGTCAGGGATCGGGCCGAGGTTGGCGACCAACATCCTCTCAGGGATCTCGACGGAGGAGCTGATCCCTGCCATCTCCAAGGGGGACGTGGCCCGTCTGAAGGCGATCCCTGGTGTGGGGAGGAAGACGGCGGAGCGGCTCGTCTTGGAGCTGAAGGAAAAGCTCGCGGACCGGGGCAAGGATGGCCGGGCCGCCGTCTCGAAGGGGAAGGATCAGGCTTTGGAGGATGTCATCTCGGCCCTGGTCAATCTGGGCTGTGATCGGAAGGAGGCGGCGAAGGCGGCGGAAGAAGCCAGGGAAGCCCTCGGAGTCGAGGCTGGCTTCGAGTCCCTCGTCAAGTTCGCCCTGAAGGTGATTTCGCATGCCAAATAGGCGAATCCCAAATCAATCCCGTCCATTCCCGGAGCGGGTCACCAGCCGGAGGCCCCTGGACGAGGATCTGAAGGTCGAGCAGAGCCTTCGCCCCACCGCCTGGGAGGAGTTCGTTGGCCAGGAGCAGGTCAAGGAGAACCTCAGGGTCTTCATCCAGGGTGCGAAGGCCCGGTCGGAGGCCCTGGACCACGTGCTGTTTTATGGTCCGCCCGGCTTGGGCAAGACGACGCTGGCTTCCTTGATCGCCTCGGAGCTAGGCGTGAATCTCCGGGCGACCTCAGGGCCGGTCCTCGAGCGTCCTCGGGACTTAGCGGCCATCCTCTCCAACCTTCAGGACCGGGACATCCTCTTCATCGACGAGATCCATCGGTTAAGCCCCGTCGTCGAGGAGACCCTCTACCCGGCCATGGAGGAATACCGACTCGACTTGGTCATCGGCCAAGGACCCAGCGCTCAGACCTATAAGTTACAACTCCCCCGCTTCACGCTGGTAGGGGCAACAACCAGGGCCGGTCATCTCACCTCCCCCTTCCGGGACCGCTTCGGCGTCGTCCACCGCCTCGATTACTATGATGCAGAGGACCTGACGAAGATCGTGGTCCGGTCGGCCGGGATCTTAGGCGTCGAGATCACGGCCCAGGGGGCGGCTGAGATCGCCAAGCGCTCTCGGGGAACTCCAAGGGTGGCAAACCGGTTGCTCCGACGGGTCAGGGACTTTGCCCAGGTCCTGGGCGACGGGGTGATCACGTTGAAGGTGGCCCAGACGGCTCTGGAACGCCTTCAGGTGGATAGCCTCGGCCTCGACGAGATGGATCGGCGGATCCTTCGCACCATTATCGACCATTTTAAGGGAGGGCCCGTGGGGGTCGAAACGCTGGCCGTGGCGGTGGCAGAGGAGCGGGAGACCATCGAGGATGTCTACGAGCCTTTCTTGATCCAGATCGGCTTCCTGGCCAGGACGCCTCGGGGGCGGATGGCCACCCCGTTGGCCTTCGACTACTTCAAAAGTCCTCCCCCCAAGGGTATCCAAGAGCAACTGGATTTTGAATCGGTGTGATGCAAGATCTGGGTGGTTCGAGCATGGGGTTCGAGTCGTTGGCCAAGCTTCTGATCGTCTTCGGGATCGTGCTGGTCCTGGTGGGTGGCCTTCTCCTGTTCATTGGCAAGATCCCTTTCCTTGGAAGGCTCCCCGGGGACATCTACATCCAGAAAGGGAACTTTAGCTTCTACTTCCCCTTAACGACCTCTCTCCTCATCAGCCTGCTTCTGACGTTGCTCTTCACCCTCTTGGGCCGTCGGTGAGGCCTTAAAGCCCTTTTCGGTGGACACGAGAGCATTCGACTATCAACTTCCCCCGGGGCTTATCGCCCAGCATCCTCCTGAAGCACGGGACCGTTCACGCCTTTTGGTCCTCCATCGAAGGGATAGGAGGCTTGAAGATCGCCTCTTTCCCGATCTCACGGCGTATCTTCAGGCGGGGGATCTTCTGGTCCTGAACGACACGAAGGTCATCCCGGCCAGGCTCCACGGTGTCTTCCAAGAGGGGGGGGTAGTGGAGGTTCTTCTCGTCGAGGAGCGGGAACCTGATCGGTGGGAGGCCCTCATCAAGCCGTCGAAGAAGGCCCGGCCGGGGAGGAAGCTGCTCTTCGCCCCCGGCCTCCTGGAGGCCGAAGTCGAGGGGTGGATCTCGGATGGCCGCGTGTTCCTCCGATTGGTCTACGAAGGGAGCTTCCGGGCGCTGCTTCAGCGCTATGGGCTGATGCCCCTCCCCCCCTATATCACCAGCCATCAGCCATCAGCCATCAGCCATCAGCTTAATTTCGGGGAGTGGTACCAGACGGTCTACGCGAAGGAAGAAGGAGCCATCGCCGCCCCAACGGCCGGCCTCCACTTCACCTGGAAGCTTTTAGAACAGCTCCAGGGGATGGGCGTCTCCCTGGCCTTTCTCACCCTCCACGTTGGGGTCGGGACCTTCAAGCCGGTCCGGGTGGAAGCCGTTCGTGACCATCGGATGGAGCCGGAGCGGTACTGGATCCCCGAGGAGACGGCCCAGGCGATCAAGACGGCAAAGGAGGAAGGACAGAGGGTCGTCGCCGTCGGAACGACGACGGTGAGGGCCCTGGAACATTCAGCAAAACAAGCGGGTGAAGTCAAAGCCGGAGAGGGATCGGCCGATCTTTTCATCTACCCAGGGTACCGTTTCAAGGTCATCGACGTCTTAATCACAAATTTCCATCTCCCCCAGTCCACGCCCTTGATGCTCGTCTCTGCCTTCGCCGGCAAGGAATTCCTCTTCAAGGCCTATCAGCACGCCATCCTGCGCCGCTACCGCTTCTACAGCTTCGGCGACGCCATGCTCATCCTCTGATCCCCCTTCTTTTGTCCTTGTCCGAAGGGATGCTGGCGTGTAAAATCCTGGGAGCGATGCCCTTCGAGCTTTTACAAGTGGATGTGGAAACAAAGGCCAGGCGGGGTCGTCTGACAACGGCCCACGGGACGGTGGAGACGCCTGTCTTCATGCCCTGCGGGACTCAAGGGGCGGTGAAGGCCCTGACCCCCCGGGAGCTTGTCCAGGAAGGGGTGGAGCTTCTGGTCTGCAATACCTACCATCTGTCCCTCAGGCCCGGGCATGAGGTGATTGCCGCCTTAGGGGGCCTCCACCGGTTCATGGGGTGGGGAGGTCCCATCTTGACGGACAGCGGAGGGTATCAGGTCTACAGCCTGGCGAAGCTTCGAACGATCACCGAAGAGGGCGTTGCCTTCCAATCCCACCTGGACGGCTCCCGCCATGTCCTGACCCCCGAGAAGGCCATCACGATCCAGCAGGCGCTTCAGGCGGATATCCTCATGACCCTCGATGAATGCACACCTTATCCAGTTTCCTACGAGGAGGCGAAGGCCTCGCTGGAGCTTTCGCTCCGCTGGGCAGAGCGGTGCAAACTCGCCCATCCCGACGGCTGCCCCGCCCTCTTCGGCATCGTCCAGGGGAGTGTCTTTAAGGATCTCCGGGAGTGGGGGGCCGAAGCCCTTCGACAGATCAGCTTCGACGGCTATGCGCTCGGTGGCCTGAGCGTAGGGGAGGGGACGGAAGCGATGGACGAGGTTGTCTCGTTCACGACCCCCCTCCTCCCCGAGGACAAGCCCCGGTACTTGATGGGGGTGGGGACCCCCGAGGACCTCGTCGAATGCGTCGCCAGGGGGATCGACATGTTCGACTGTGTTCTGCCGACCCGCCACGCCCGGACCGGGAGCCTCTTCACCAGTCAGGGGACTGTCAGCATCAAAGCGGCCCGCTATACCAAGGACGAGGGCCCTTTGGATCCTTCCTGCGCCTGCGACACCTGCCAAAACTTCTCCAGGGCGTATCTTCGACACTTGTTCTTGGCCAAGGAGATCCTGGGCCTCCGGTTGAACACCCTCCACAACCTCCACTTCTACCTCTC
>JACQHM010000017.1 GCA_016199025.1 Candidatus Methylomirabilota bacterium
CCTCGACGGCCCCTGACCTGGTGTCCTGATCATCCTCATAGACGGCCTGGAGAAGCGCCCCGTCAACTCCTCCCTCCCGATTGAGATCCATGATGGCCATCTCAATGCCGTTTTTGATGATCTCCCCTACGCCGGCCCGCTGGCCGGTCAAGGGAAGTTGGACACCGACCTTGAGGACTTTCTGTTCCTGGGCCTGGGCCGATGAAGCGAAACATGTCAAGGCAAGCCAGACGAAGCCGAAGATAAAGACAGAGACAGAGACAGAGACAGGGACAGGGACAGGGACAGGGACAGAGATACCTCTAAGATGCCTCATCGCCTTGACCTCCTGCCTTTGGCCAGTGTTCGGGAGCCTCGCCCCTCGGCCACAGGTTTCATCCGTGGAGGGTGCGCCTCGACGGGAGGGAACACGTCGGGCTCGATCCCCAGCCCGTCGGCCAGGGCGTTCGTCCCGTTGAAGAAATCCACGACGGCCATCAGTTCCACAACGGCGGCATCGTCTAAGCCCAACCGCTTCACGGCGGCTGTATGGGAGTTAATTCAGTACTCGCAGCCATTTGTCGCGGAGACGGCCAGGGCGATGATCTCCTTGGTGAGCAGGTCCAGCTTCCCCTTCAGCATGATGGCCTTGTACCGGTTCCAGGTCGCTTCGAGATACTCGGGGTTCGCCGCCATGGCCCGCCAGACGGCCGGAACCCGCTCGACGTTCCTGATCCGCTTGAACTCCTCGAAGATCCGTTTCACCTTCCCTGTTGCTTCCTCTTCAGAGATCACCCGGATGGTGGCCATGATCGTTGGCTCCTTTCTCAGTCCCTTGGGTTTCCATTAGCCCATGGAAGCGGTCCAAAACCACATCTCCAGCACCGTATCGTAGTAGATCGTCATCAGATCCCCATTGTGAACCTCAACCTGAAACCAGACGCGCCGGCCCCTTCCGGCCTCGAGCCGCTCCTCGATCCACCGCTGAACGATCCCGATGATCCGAAACCGTTTCCCCTCGTATTCGAAGGCCAGCGGCCTCTCTTCGCCTCTGAAGCCAGCGTAGCACTCGACTTGGATTGGAACGGGAAGAGGACCCATACGCGTCAGCCACCGGGACCGATCCGGACCGCATACCCCTTCTCCCGGAGGGCCTCCAGGAGCTGGAGGCCGTGGGAGGTGTCCCTCGTCTCCACGGTGAGATACACCTCCACCCGGTTGATCGGCATCCTGGGATCGAGGCGGTCATGCTCGACGGAGATGACGTTAGCCTCCGCCCTGGCGACGACGGCCAAAAACTCCTTTAACGCCCCAGGACGATCCTGCAACGGGACCTCCAATCTCAGATAGCGCCCCGCTTTGGCCAGGCCCTTTTCCAGGATCCGGGAGAGGAGGGTGATGTCAATGTTCCCGCCGCTTAAGATCACGACCACCTTCTTTCCCGAGAGCGAAAGCCTCCCGTTGAGGAGGGCTGCCAACCCGACTGCCCCCGCCCCCTCCACCAGGAGCTTTGATCGCTCCAGTAATAACAGGATGGTCGAGGCGATCTCATCGTCGTCCACCGCGGCGACCCCGTCCACGGAGCGTTGGATCAATGGAAAGGTCAGCTTCCCGGGCTTCTTCACGGCGATCCCGTCGGCGATGGTCTCAACCTGTTTCAGGGGGATCGGCCTCCCTTTCTCCAGGGAGGCAGGGAACGAGGCCGCCCCTTTGGCCTGGACGCCATAAACCTTGATCCCCGGATGGCTCTCCTTGGCCGCCGCCGCCACCCCTGCAATCAATCCGCCGCCTCCAACGGGGACCACGAGGGCATCACAGTCGGGAAGCCCCTCCAGGATCTCAAGCCCCACCGTCCCCTGCCCGGCGATGACGTCATAGTCATCGAAGGCCGGGATGTAGGTCGCCCCTGTTCGACGATGAAGGTCCAAGGCCCGCTCCCTGGCATCGTCATAGGTCTCACCCCAGAGGACCACCCGGGCCCCATAGCTTCTGGTGGCCATGATCTTCGTGATGGCGGCGTGCTTGGGCATCACCACCGTCGCCTTGATCCCGGCCCTGGCCGCCGCTAACGCCACCCCCTGGGCATGGTTTCCCGCCGAGGCTGCCACCACCCCTTTCCGTTTCTCCTTCGCCGTCAGCCGGGCGATCTTGACGTAGGCCCCCCGGAGCTTGAACGACCCGGAGCGCTGGAGGTTCTCACATTTCAAAAACAGGTCGCACCCCGTCATCCGGCTGAAGGTGTGGGAGAAGTGGAGGGGGGTCTTGTGAACGACCCCCGCCAGCACCTCCCTCGCCGCCTTGATCCCCTCCAGGGACAGATGCCTCATCCCTTCCGCTCCTGGCCTCTGTAGGGCTCGTCCAGGTAGCGCTTGGCGTAGTCCTTGGCCAGGCTCTCGGAGTCCACCTGCAAGGCCCTCCGGTAATGCCGCTTTGCCTCTTCGCGATTCCCCTGGAGGTCATAGATCATCCCCATCCGCGTCCAGGCCCAGGCGACGGCCCAGGCGTACCGCTTGTTCCCGCTGTCGATCGCCTTCGTGAAGTAGGTGAGGGCCTCTTGATAATCTCCCTGATCCATGGAGAGCTTTCCCATGAGCTGGAGATACCTGGGGAGCATGACCTTCGAGAAGTGGTTCCGCTCCTCCTGGATGTTCTGTTCGATCCGCCGGGCTGTGGCGAAGGCCTCCTCGGATTGGCCCAACTCGGAGGCGATGAAGGCAAGGTAGAAATAGACATCGGGGTTCCCTGGATAGCGATCCAAAAGCTCCCGGGCGTACCCGAGGGCCTTCTCGTAGTCTCCCCCTTCCTGAGCTGCGTAGATCCTTAAGAGGGCGAATCGCGCCATCATCTTTAGATAGACGCCCTTCTCGGCGACGAGCTCAAGCTCCTTTAAGCCCTGCTCCTGGTTGCCGCTCGGGAGGATCAGGGAAGCGATAGCGCGAGAGAAGGAGGGGAGGAGGGAGATGGAGTAGTGGTAGAGCCCCAGGCCATGATAGGCGTCGTAATAGTGGGGATCGACCTTCAGGGTCTCCTGGAAGAAGTTGTAAGAATTCTTTAACCCCTTGTAGGCCGAGAAATAGTTCTTCAGGACGCCGTCTGCGAGGGCCTTGTAGCCCCAGGCCATCCCTGTCAGGAACAACAGATCGGCGTCCTTTGGCGCCTTCTCCAGGGCCTTCTCTAGCTTCTCGATGATGTCGCCGATCTCCTTGCGGAAGCGTTCCAGATCTTCCGTCGGGTCATCCTTTTCCTCGGCCCGGGTGAGGAGGACGTAGGAGGCGCAGAAGGAAGCGAGGAGGCCGGAGGTATCAAGGCCCTCCAGACGCCGACACTCGCCCTCGGCCGCGTCGGGGTCCTGGTTCAGGAGGTGATCGATGGCCGCCAGGATCGAGGAGCGGGCCGGTGGGTGAAAGTGGTCGGCCTCCCCGGGCAGGCTTAATCCCATCACCAGGACGCCTGCTAGCAGGACGATGACAAAAAACCTTCCCATGCTGTTCATCAGCTTTCCTCGAATTCCTTTCGCCAGGCCCGTACCATCTCGGGATCGATGTCCACCAGGATGACCTTTTGAAGATGCCTTGGCTGGAAGCCTCTGATCGCCTGGAGCATCTCTTGAGCCGCCTCTTCCGTGGCAACCCCCCCTACCCCGGTCCCCATGCCCGGGAGGGCGAGAGAGGTGAAGCCTGCTTCATCGGCCCGCTTCAAGGCGGCCAGTGTCGCCCTTCCGACGTTCGACGCCGGGATCCGCATGGCCGGCCGCTCCATGGTCGGCGCATGGATGATCCCTTTGAATGTGGTCCTCCCACCCGAGGTACGGACGGCGCTCCCGACAGGGATAGGAGCCTGGGCGATCGCTTCCCGTTCGACCTGTTGCCCAGCCGCCCGTTTGATCGCCCCTGCCACGCCACCTCCCATCCAGCCCTGGCTGTTGGCGGCGTTAGTGATGGCCTCCGCCTCCACCCCCAGGATGCTCCCTTGCTTCACCTCGATCTCCATCGAATCCTCCCAAAGCACCTGCTCTCTTTGATTAGTGGAATAGTAGCAATGGATGGACAGGGCCGTCAAGCAGTTCTGCTTCCGAGCCGTGGATTGTCACATTAGTCCAG
>JACQHM010000143.1 GCA_016199025.1 Candidatus Methylomirabilota bacterium
AAATGATCCTTGGCACTCGTCCGGTTTCCGTTGGCCATGCACTTGGGAGGGAACACTCAGCTTGAGTCCTGCGAAATCCCTGGATCATGACAAATTGCGGGCAACCCTGTCTGCCGGTCGGTTCGAGTGGAAAAGGACATGAAAGAACCAAGCACGAAAAGTCTGTGCCCGATCTGTGGGGGAAAGAAGACCGCCGGAAAAACCACGTACAGTGTGGACCTCGGCTTTGGCATTGTTGTTGTCCGCAACGTGCCGGCCACCGTCTGCAGCCAGTGTGGGGAAGAGTGGATCGGCGCCGAGACCGCTCGCGAGCTGGAACGGCTGGTGGACGAAGCCCGCCAGAAGCGCCATCAGGTGGAGGTTCTCTCCCTGTAGCGGGTGGGGCACGTTCTTGCAACCAGAGGAACAGCGATGAAGCAGGAGCGGTGCGGGATCGCTGTAGGAGGGATGCGATGAAGAAGACGCTGTCCATTGCCGATCCCACCATTGCCCAGGTGCTGGAGCGATTTCTCGACGACCAGGCGAAGCGGCTTAAGCCCCAAACGCTGAGTCAGTACCAGAGCATCATCGAACTCCTCCAGCACAGCCTGAACGGGTATGCCTACCAGTATCTCGACAAGGACGAGTCCATGCTCCTCGACCGCCTGGAAAAGGAGCAAAGACTTGAGTTCTGCCAGGTCTTCGGGCCCGAGAAGATCCTGCCGAACATCGATGAGTTCCTGGGGTACTTCATGGTCCGCAAGGTGATGGCTGGGAAGGATCTGCTCCGGGCGGCGGGGACCGTGACGAAGAAGCTGGCCCGGTGGCTGGCCGAGCACGGCTACGCCGAGGCCGAGGAAGTGGAGGATGCGATGGAGCGCGGCGCCGAGGCGGCCCGAGACCTCCCGAAGGCGGAAGACCTCGCCGAGCGTCTCTGGCGCTTCGTGGACGACCAGGAGCCAACCCCCGTTCTCGAGGAGATCGACGATTACTTCTCCATCACCCGGGTAGAGCTGGGGAAAATTTGGCTTTCACCCTTGACCAGAAAGGGTGAGATCGGGCCCTTCGTCGTGCCGCGCTCCATCAGCGACCGGTGCGTCGTGGGGTGGAACGTGTCCCTCCGCGTGGGGCGGACGGCGAGAGGCTGGCGGATTCTCGAGGTAGGGAACGTCTACCCACTCTGAACGAGCAACGGGGAGGGAGATTGATGCAGAGAGACAGAGCTAAACGATCGGGCCAGGCCAGGGCCCTCGCCTCCTTCTTAGAGGCCCTGGAGAGACGCCTTGGCGAGATGAGCGGCGAGGAGCTTCGGGAGGTGCTCCTCGGCCATGCCGAGCGGCTCCCGCCCGAGGAGCGGGAGGGGTTCCTCGCCATCTTTGCCGGGGTGGCCGCGGCAAGACCGCGACAGGGAGGCAAAGCTCGGAAACCCCGACGGGACGAGGCGCTCATCGGGGACGTCGAACGCTTTGTGGAGGACATCCGGTCCGGTACCTACTATGAAGGCTGGGGCTGGGATCAGGAGCTGCACGAGGAGCGGGCCTTCGGCGACGAATCATGGGCCGGCGAGATGGATGCCCTGTTCGAGAGGGCCCACGAGGCCTTCCTGGAGGGAGACCTTGCCCTGGCGCGGGAGGCGTATAGCCGGCTCCTCAAGGCCTTCCATCTCAATGAGGACACGGGGACCTTCTGCGGCCCCGAGCCGCCGCAGGAGATGGTCGAGACCGATGTGTCGGAGGCCAAGGCGCGCTACCTGAGGAGCGTCTACGAGACAACCCCTCAGGCCGAGCGGGTGGATCGGCTCCTGGAGGAGATGGAGGACCTGTGCTACGTGGGCGGGCATGTCGGGCTTCGGGGGGTGATGGAGGCCCGGCGCCCCCCCCTCCCTGACCTGGAGGCCTTCCTGCCCCCCTGGGTAGGGCGCCTCCGCGGATACGAGGGGAACCGTTACACCTTCCGTGTCGGGGTCCGGAAACTCCTCGCCGAGGCGGTAGAACTCCAACGGGGGACCGAGGGGCTAGCCGATCTCGCGCGGACCGATGGGCGCCTTCACCCGGAGGCGTACCTGGATTGGGTAGAAGCCCTGATCCGCGAGGGAGAAATGGCAGAAGCGATCGCTGCGGCCCGCGAGGCCCTCCGCGAGATGCCACCCGAGGGGACGACGCGCGCCCAGGTTGCGGAACGGCTGGCGCATCTGGCCCTGGAGGGCGGCGATGGGGACCTTTGCCTGGAGGCGCGCCGGGAGGCCTTCCGGGCCTTGCCGACAACTACCAGCCTTCTCGCCCTCTGTGAGGCGGCGGCCGTGGACCGGACCGAAGAGGTGATCGCCGCCGAGGCTGACCGGGTGCAGGCCCTCATCCCGATGCCGGAGGGGGACCTGCCTCACCTCTCCAGCGGCTTCGGGGAGAACTACCGCCTCGTCTGCCTGCTCCTCCTTCTCGCAGGGCGGGGGGAGACGGCCATCGAGCTCCTCAGGCGGGCGCCCTCCCTCGGGTGGAGCAGCCCCGGACATCCCGGCCCCCTCATGCTCCCTTATCTCCTCGTTGCCGCCACGGGCCGCCGCCATCGCCGTCGCGTGCGCCGAGTCCCTGGCCCTGGCAGCGGATCGGGCGAGGGGGGCCGACTTCCTCCGCATTATCCGGGAGCGGTATCCCCGCCACTACGCCTTCCGACAGGCGCTGGACGCTGCCACCCGGAGGTCGCCCCTCCTTCCGCCGCCCCCGGCCAAACGGTAGGCCCGATCAAGGGCGACGCCCCTTCCTCATTGAGGAAGCGTTCAGGTATCAGCCGCCTGCGACGAGCGCCTCGGCTGAGCTCGGCCGAAGCCTCAGTCGAGTGTCAGCTTTCCGTAAATTGGATGTGAGATGTTGGGTGGAGGCCTCTGAAAGAGTGAAAGGAGGGTACCAGGATGTTTGGTGCGGGAAAATATCGTGTGGATGGGCAGATCGTGAACACTGAGACCGGGCGGACGGTGCCGTCCGATGAGCCCCTGTTCATCATCCGGGCCCAGGACAAGCTGGCCCCGGCCGCCATCCGGGCCTATGCCCGGCTCCTCCGGGAGAAGAAGCTCACCAAGGCCGCCCTCGCCGTTGGCAAGTACGCCAAGGAGGTCGAGGCCTGGCAGAAGGCCCACAAAGAGCGGGTCAAGTTACCCGATTAAGAGGATATCTCATGCCATGAAGGGTACCAGGCTATGGCTGCAAAAGATCGGGCGACCGCTGAAGAGAACCTCCTGGCCGGTAGAGCATGGTAAAGGTCCTCTCGAAGTCACAAGCATAAGGAGCGTGTCATGCAAGCGTACCGTAAGCTGATCGCCGTGCCGAAAGACCGCAAGATCGCCCTGGAAAAGGTGCCGTTTAAACCAGGGACGCCAGTCGAGGTCATCGTGATCCCGGCCGAAACGGTGCCGAGTGATATTTACGCCTACACGGCGGAGTTGGTCAAGCGGAAGAAGATCCCACGATATACCCTGAGGGAGATCGAACGGATCGTCCACGAGAGCCGGGGCGTCCGTGCCTGAGCGGGTCATCTTCGATACCAACGTGCTCATCTCCGGCTATCTCTGGAGAGGGCTGCCCCGCCGTGCCCTGGAGCACGCGCGAAGAGGCCGATACACGCTCCTGCTATCCCAGCAAACGATCGAGGAATTCATCCGGATTCTCGGATCACCAAAATTCGGTCTGACGGCCGAGGAGATCGTGCCGATCCTGGCTGATCTTACCTCCTTGGCCGAATTCGTCGAGGTGCGCGAGACGGTATCGGTGATCCGGGAGGATCCAACCGACAACATCTTCCTGGGTCCTGCTGTCCAGGGAGACGCAGCGTATATCGTCTCCGGTGATCGCCACCTGCTCCGGCTCAAGGAGTTCCGTGGGAGTCGGATCGTTACCACTCGCCAGTTTCTGAGGCTTCTGGGCCTGGAGTAACCCAGGCTTGAAACCGGAAGGAGGGCTTACGATGAAGATACCCTGGCGTAGTCGCTGGTGGATACTGGTGGTCACGTCTTGGGTATCTCTGTCAGACGCCTTTCCGAAGGTGATTGCTTCGCTTCGCTCGCAATGACAGCGGCTGGATGAAGCCGGCGAACGGTTACGGGAACGGTTAGCCCTGGTCCGGTTTGGGGCGGTGCTGGCGGAGGAACTGCTCCAGCTCTTTCATCAGGTCTCCCGTGCTGGGAAGCTCCCCGACGGACTCCGGCGCGGGCGCTCCTGTCTCCAGATCCCTGGCTTCGAGCGCCTGGATGTAGGCCTGGATCTTCGGATCCTTGGCCATGATATCGGCCAGTTGGGCGTCAAACTGCCCTGCCGTCTCCTCAAGCTCCGAGAAGTCCGCGCTCCATTCCAGGAACTCCGCAATGCGCTCGGCCAGGGCGAGGATGGCCCTGGGGTTCGTGGTGGTGGCGACGTAGTGCGGAACGCTGGCCCAAAGGCTGGCGCAGGGAAACCCTTCCTGACGAGAGATATGGCTCAAGACCCCGACGATGCCCGTCGGGCCTTCGTACCGGGTCGGCGTGATCCGCAGGCGGGCGGCCAGCTCGTGATCAGTAGCGGATCCGATGATACGGATGGGGCGTGTATGCGGCGCCTCGGCCAGGAGCGCCCCCAGGGTGAGGACCAGCGTGACCTGCTGCTGGCGGGCGAGGGTCAGGATGGCCTGGCAGTACTGCCTCCAGCGGAGATGGGGCTCGATGCCGATCCCCACGATGACATCCCGGGCCAGATCCGGAGCCTGGCTGTAGAAGAACTCGTTGGCCGGCCAGATGATCTCCCGCTCCGTTGTCGATCCAGGTTTGAAGCGGATAAACGGCCGGGTCAAGCCGAAATGGTAAAACTCCTCGGGGTCGAGGCGGGCGAAGGGCCGTGCCGACCACCGCTCACAGAGGAGCTTAGCCGTCGTCGTCGCCACCTCGGCGGCATCGTTCCATCCGGCGAAGGCCAACAAGAGAATGGGGCGGCGAAGAGGGGGAGGGGTTTCCTCGACGATCAACGGCATCACAGGCCGATCCTCCCCCGATGATGGTTGTCCTCTCATTAGAATCCTCCAGTTTCCACAGTAGGCTGCCACACACCCCCTCCCTGGCATCAGTGAAGCGTTGGAGTGTGAGAGGGTGCGAGCGGTATTGCCTTCGCTCCCACGCTCTCCCTCTCTCACGCTAAAACCCCCTTGAAGGGGAAGGTGACGGATAAGGGTGTCTAGCCTTGGGCCTCCCCTAGCCACTAGGCACTAGCCACTGCTCTTCAAGAGGGAGGAGGCCAGATCTCCTCATCCTGGAGCTTCTTGACCTGGCGCTCGATGATCTCCTTCCGATACTCCGCGTGCTTCATGGGAAGGCGGTCTAGCCACAGGTTCTTGGGATAGATTGGCTTCTCATAAATGAGTTGATAGATTTCCGTCCGGAGGTCCTTCAGCCAGTTATCCCACTGAGCCCGGGCCTTGAAGTCTCGTAAGGCCTGGATGTCAATGGTCCCCGCCACATACGAGGACCCTCCACTGTAGAGATGCTGGCCGACGATCCGACCCTTGTAGTCCACGATCATCGAGCGGCCCCCGAAGGTGTCAATGGGGGTGTCCGAGTCTGGCGTCAGATAATAGGTGCCAACGTTGGGGGCCACGATGTAGAGATTATTGTCCAAGGCCCTGGCCCGGTTCTGGATCTCGAAGAACTCATTTCCGGTGTGGGGGTGCGGGTAGGCGGCGCGGTAGACGACCTCGACCCCGTTCATGGCCAGGCCCCGGGCATTCTCCGGGTACGAGCCCTCGTTGGCCATCATGATCCCTAGCCGGCCGATCTCCGTCTCGACGACCGGATAGAAGGCCTGGAGGTTCCGGCCGTACAGCTCAACCCAGCGGTCCCAGACATCGTGGGGGGTGACGGAGTGCTCGACCGGGTAGAGGGTGGCGAGCTTATAGTGCTTCAGGATAACCTCACCCTGGGGGCTGACAATAAAGCCGACGTTGAAGAAGCGGTCGGGGAAAGCCTCATGCCTGGCCTTGGCCTGGGCCATGATGTAGACGTTCCAGTGCTTGGCCAGGTCGCCCAG
>JACQHM010000141.1 GCA_016199025.1 Candidatus Methylomirabilota bacterium
CCCCAGGCACCGGTTTATAGCTATGAATCCAAAGGGAGACGCGATCCCTTTCAACCCCCGCCTGAACTCTCGCCCAAGCGCCCCTCCAAAGGAAACGGTCTGAAGGCCCTGGAGGTTACCGACCTGAAGCTGGCCGGCATCGTCTGGGAGAAGACGGACTACTATGCCCTTGTCGAAGCCCCGAACGGCGTGGGATATGTCATCCGCAGGGGGGCGATCATCGGTGATGACGCCAAGGTCGTGAAGATCACCAAGGATTCGGTGGTCTTCGAGGTCAGGGGACGGCTCCCCCGAGAAGAGGCTCGAATGGTTACGCTCACCTTGAAGAAGGAGGAGTAGGCGATGATGAGTCGGATAGGGCGGGTCGCTTCACTGGTCCTCTTTGTCCTGGCCTGGGCGGTCGAGCCGGCCATGGGCCAACCGCCAGTTGCTCCGGGCCGTCCACGGGCTGATGAACCTGGGGTCGCTGTACCGGGAAAGGTCTCTGGACCGGTGAAGGTGACCGAGGTAGAGGTCGAACCCCTCGGGCCAACATCTGCCACATTGGTGGTTGCCTCCGAGGGCCCTCTTGCCTATCCCGAGTCCTTTTCCCTCCCAGATCCACCCCGGGTGGTGATCGACATCCCGAATGCTGTCCACGCCATCCGGACGCCGATCCAACTGGCAAAGGGCGGCCCTGTCGTCCAGGTCCGCTCCTCCCAGTATCGGGAGCAGCCGGTTGGGATCGTCAGGCTGGTGGTAGACCTCAGCACGCCCCTTCCTTACCGCCTCGAGGTCGTTGGAGGCCGGGTCAAGGTCCTGATAGGGGAGGCCGCCGGGCAGGTCGAGGAGATACCCGCTCTGGCGAAGGCCCCAGCGGGAGAGGCTCCTCGCCCCACCCAGATCCTGGAGGAACAGCCTGAGGAGGTCAAGCCTCCAGCGCCGGGCGAAGGACAGGTGGCGAAGATCGATTTCCAGCCATTGAAGGATCGATCACGCGTCGTCATCAGCACCCGTGGGAAGGTCTCCTACAAGGTCTCTGAGATCGCCGATCCTCCCCGCGTGGTAGTGGACATCTCCGGAGCCTCCATCGCTCCCGAGGCCCGACGGAGTCTCGATGTCCGGCAACTGCCAGGCGTCGTGAACCGGATCCGCTCAGCCCAGAGGCCAAAAGGAATGGTCCGGGTCGTCGCCGAGCTGAAACAACGCTCCTCCTACCAGGTCGCCCAGACCCCCGAGGCCATCACCCTTGACCTCCAGGGTCAGGAGGTAGCGGCTCTGGAGGCCCCTCCCAAGCCTGCTCTGGGGGCCCCTTCCGAGGCGCTGGAAATGGCTGAGATCCCCGCTCCCATTCCTCCCCCCGGGCCTCCTGCGGCCATCGCCCCGCCCGGCCCCGGCCGCCTCTCCTTGGACTTCAAAGATGCCGACATCGGCAACATCCTCCGGATCCTCTCGGAGGTCGGGGGCGTGAACATCGTGGCGGCCGGCGAGGAGGTGAAAGGAAAGGTCACCCTGCGCCTGATAAACGTTGATTGGAAGCAGGCCCTGGAGGTGATCCTGAAGGTGAACAAGCTGGATTCGACCGAGCGTGACAACATCATCTTGGTGGCCTCCGAGGCGACGATCCAGAGGGAGCGGGCCGCCAAGGAGGAGGCAGAGCTCCGGGCCAGGCGAAAGGTGGTCGAGCAGGTCCAGCTTGAGCCGCTCGTCTCAAAGATCCTACCGGTGAACTACTCCAAGGCGGAGGATTTGCAGAAGCATCTCGATCGGCTGAAGACGCCGGCGAGGACCGACGTTAGCATCGTTGTGGACAGTCGGACGAACAGCCTGATCATCAATGACGTCCCGGCGGCCATCGAGCGGATGGAGTCCCTCCTGAAGGATCTGGACAAGCCGACCCCTCAGGTCCTCATCGAGGCCAGGTTGGTTGAGGCCACCCGAACCTTCAGCCAGAGCTTGGGGATCACCTGGGGCGGCGCATCCCGTGCTGCCCGGTTAGGCTCAACCACTACCGGGACCATCTTCGGGACCGGCTTCGAGACACCGGTGCCTGGAGGCCCCATCAACGCAACACCGCTACTGCCGATCAGTAACACCGGCCCGGTGCCCCTCTTCGTCAACTTCCCCGCTGTGGGGACGGCCCCTGCCGCTTTAGGCTTCGTCTTTGGACAGGGTAATCGCTTCGTCCTGGGCGCCCAGCTCTCAGCGGCTGAGAACGAGGGAACGGTCAAGACCCTTTCCGCCCCGAAGGTGGCTACCCTGGATAACCAGGAGGCGGAGATCAAGCAGGGGACCCAGGTCCCCTTCACCACCATCGACGCCTCGGGCCGAACGGTGGTCTCCTTCATTGACGCCTTCATCCGGCTCAAGGTCACGCCCCATATTACGGCGGATAGACGGGTCTCCATGCGGGTTGAGGCAGAGCGATCCTTCCCAGGCGCTCGGATCGAATTCGTGGGGGGGTTCGCCTTCCCGATTAACACGAGGAAGGCGACGACGAACGTCCTCGTGACGAACGGCGGAACCATCGTCATCGCCGGCCTCCTCCAAACCACTGAGTCAGAGGCGGAGGATCGGGTCCCGTTCCTGTGGCGGGTCCCCGTTTTGGGCTATCTGTTCAAGCGGCACAGCATCGGCCCGAATGAGCGGGTCGAGCTCCTGATCTTTATCACCCCCACCATTCTGGAAGAGACCAAACTCTTGTAGTCGTCCACCACACCCTCCCTCCCCCTTGTCAGAAATCCCCCCTTTCCCCCCTTTTGGAAAGGGGGGTTGGGGGGATTTAAGGG
>JACQHM010000139.1 GCA_016199025.1 Candidatus Methylomirabilota bacterium
AGCTAGGGCATCACTTTTTCCACCCCGGTCTTGATCTCCTCCTCCTCAAACGTACCCTCTTCAGCCGTGACAAGATCGAGCAGGAAGCTAACGCCTTCGCCCTCTGTGCCCTCCTCCCGACGCCGGTCTTGGAGCAGTTGATTCGAGAGAAAGGGTAGCCCTCCCGGTCGGCGATCAGGGGATACCTGAGAGAGCAGTATGGGGATATCACGTTCTCCATGGAAGGGCGAGACATGTTGGAGCGCTTGAACCAGGAGCAGGTGGCTCTCTCCCTGGAGGGACGACGATGAGCATCTTTTGGAACAAGGTCCGAGGAAAATGGGAGATCCAGGTCTTCGTCCAGGGCCACCGGCTTTCGCGACTCCTGCCCGATCCACGGAGTCGTCCCGATCCCACCTCGCCACCTCGGGAGGCCCGGCTCCTGGAAGCCCACCTCAAGCTCCAGCTTCAGCGGGGTGAAGTGCCCTCGCGGCGCCAGACCCTCGAGGCCTTGGCCGAGGCCTACCTCCAGGCTGCCCGGCTCCGCTGCACGCCACGCGGCGTGGAATACCTGGAGAGCCGAATCCCGCATCTGCTCCGCCTCCTGCCTGCCCGCCTGGACCGGCTCACCCGACAAGTTGTGGAAACCTACCGCGTCACCCGGAGCCAGGAAGGGGTCTCAAATGCCACCATTAACCGGGAGGTCTCGGTCCTCAAGGCCATGCTCAATCGAGCCATGGATTGGGAGTGGCTGCCCCGCAATCCGCTCACCCGCTTCAAGCCGCTTCCGGAGCCGCCGGAACGGATTCGCTATTTGGAGCCCGCTCAGTTTCGGGCGATTCTGGCCGAACTAACCCTGTCCCTCCAGATCCTGGCTCTCACTTCCTGTCTCACCCTCCTCCGTCTGTCGGAGCTCTTGAGCCTCCGCTGGAACCAGTTCGACAGCTCGGCGCTGGAGGTTCCCGTCAAAGGCGGACGGCTCAAGCGCCTGCCATTGACCCTCCCACTTATCAGCCTGCTGTCCCGGCTCCCCCGCCTGGGACCGTGGGTCTTCACGAATCCCACCACCGTGAGACCGTATACCAGCATGGGCGTGAAGGCTTCCTGGCGGCGTGCCTGCCGCCGGGCAGGGATCGAGGACTTCCGCTTCCACGACCTCCGGCACCAGGGGGCCACGTTGCTCTACGAGCTGGGCTATGATGAGGGGATGATCAAGCGGATCGGCGGCTGGCGTTCGACGGCTGTTATGGAGCGGTACCGGCATGGGCGGGAGCCCCTGGTGGTCGATGCCCTTCAGGCGCTCGGGAACACCTTTGTGCCGTATCTCACTCCTGACGCTTCGACAAATCAGTTGACACCGGTGGACCGGCATGATAGAAAATAGCCAGTGGAGCTGTCGCTGACTGCAGACGCTACTCCAGACAGGGCCAAATCCTGAAGGCTGATCAAGGACTTGATCGGTCTTACAAGCAGGGGGTCAGAGGTTCAAGTTCTCTTTCGCCCACCAGCGATTTCAGCCGCCGAAATCGCAGCAGGTGGCTCGTGGCCTAGAGCTGCTCGTTTTCCCACGGGCTACGTGCCAAGCGCAACGAGCTGGTCTTTGTCGGGGTCGTAGTTCAGCTTGGTTAGAACGCTGGCCTGTCAAGCCAGAGGTCGCCGGTTCAAATCCGGTCGGCCCCGCCATCCGGGTTTCGTGGACGGCAAAGCTTGTGAGCGCTCAAAGCGGCTTTGAGCGCTCACAAAATTTTCTTGACAAGCACCAAGAATCGGTGATACAAGGAAAACACCTTCGAAAATAAGGAACTTCTTTCATGCGAAACGGACGGCTTCAGGAGTCTCGACTTTCTGGTATCGTGATTATTCAGCGTCGGCGTCTGCCCTCGGGCAGGCGGCTTCGACGCTGATCCCTTGAACGAAGCCGACCTCATCGCTTAAGCCGCAGGGAAGACGCCGAACAGGCCCCTGCGGCTTTTTTTTTGAGGCGAATGGTTTCTCCCTTGAGGGAAACCTCAGCGGAAAGGAGCCCACCATGCCGGTACTTTTGCTGGAAGTCCGCGTCCCTGCCGGCCAGGTCAACGGGAAGGTCGAAGCCCTTCAAGAAGCCCTCGCCCTGGCCAGGCAGCAGCCGGGCTACAAAGGCGGACGGTTCCTCCGGTCCAGGAAGGACCCCTGTAAGCTCCTGATGGTGACGGAGTGGGAAGACGAGGAGGCCTGGGGAATGTTCCTAGATTCGCCTGAGCTGGAGGCCTGGGCGGAGCGGACCTGGACGACCTTGGGGCCGCTCTCGAGGCGGGAGCTGTATGACACCCTCGACTGAGAACTCCTTTCTTGGTGGGGGCGTGCCGCCTCCTGGCCGCCACCGCTAGACGGTCATGAGGCCTCATCCCGAGGCTGAGCGGGATCTTCACGCGGGGCGTGCTGAACGGTGGAGTTTCTGCTTGACATGTCTCCCTGAGCGGGTTATTTTTATATGCAGTTAAGTGCATACCTCGAACCGTCGGTCCGATGAAACCGAATCTCAAAAGGATGGTTTCGGTCTTCAAGGTGCTGGGCGATGAGTGCCGTCTGAGGATCCTTAAGGCCCTCATGCAGCGGGAGCTGTGCGTCTGCGAGCTGGTGGATGCCCTCCGCATCCCCCAGTACAAGGTCTCGCGGCACCTCGGCACGCTGCGAAAGGCCGGACTGGTGGATGCCCGGCGCAACGGGCGATGGATGTATTACAGCATCGGACGATCGGCCACGCTGGGGTTCCACCATGACCTGCTGAAGACGGTTGACAGTCACCTGCATGGCACCCCGGAGGGAAGGAGGGATGACGACCGCCTGTCCCGGCGGCTGGCGGTGCGGGAGGGCGGGCGATGCGTCATCGGGAAGGCCTCCTGCTGATTTTTTTTTGCCTCAAATATGCAACGACGTGCATATGTTGTCTCCTCAACCTAGAAAGGGGAAAACGCGAATGAACATGCGACGCGGCTGGCTCCACATCGTGCAGGATTTCCGCATGCTCCCGGTCTTCGTGGTCGTGAGCATGGCGATTGGCATCGGCTTTGGTAAGTGGTACAGCATCTCGAATTTCGAGCTGACTCCACCGATTGACGCCATCAAGGCCATCTTCCGGGGGCAGTACGAGTTCACAATCCCGAACACCCTGGCTCTCGGTGTTGTCATCGGCCTGTTCCTCATGATGTACCCGGCGATGACCAAGATCCGGTTCGAGGATTTGGGGAAGGCTGCCCGGTCGCCCAAGCAGCTCCTGATCGTCCTGTTCTTCAACTACGCCGTGGCGCCCTTCTTCGTGTTGGGGCTGGCGAAGATCTTTCTGGCAGGACATCCGGACTTGTACACGGGGCTGGTCCTCTACGGCCTGGCCCCCTGCATCGCCATGGTCATCG
>JACQHM010000145.1 GCA_016199025.1 Candidatus Methylomirabilota bacterium
GCCTTCTCCTCGACCGGCAGCCGGTCGAGGCGGGCGGCCAGCACCCCCTGCACTGTGGGTGGGAGCTGAAGCTCCGTCAGGGGGCGGGTCAGCGAGACCCCCCCATCGCGCACCAGCACGCCCTGCTCAAACAGGGCCTGAACGATCTCCTCCATGAAAAAGGGGTTGCCTTCGGTCTTGGCCAGGATGAGCTGCTTCAAGGGCTGTAAGCCCGCACCGTCTCCCAGCAGCGCCGTGAGCAGCTCGTCGGCCTCTTCCCTCCCCAAGGGATCCAGCCGCAGTTGAGTGTAATAGGTCTTGCCCCCCCAAGGGTGCTGGTACTCGGGACGGTAATTCACCAGCAGCAGGATTCGCGCTGTGGCCACACTCTCGCTGAGGACGCTGAGAAAGGCCTGGGTCTCGTTGTCCAGCCAGTGCAGATCCTCAAAGATGACGAGCAGGGGCTGGTTGAGGCTTTCTCGAAGCAGCAGCCGCTTGAGGGCCTCGAACGTGCGGCGGCGCTTGATCTGGGGGTCCATCTGCTGGAGGGATGCGGTGGGCTCGGCGATCCCCAGCAGGGCCAAGAGGTAGGGCAGGGTGTCTTCCAGGGCGCGGTCTAGGATAAGGACTTTGCCGGTCACCTTCTCCCGCACGCGTCGCTCGTCGTCTTGGGGGGTGAGCTGAAAGTAGGACTTTAGTAACTCAATCAGTGGCAGATAGGGATACGCCTTGCCGTGGGAGACCGAGATGGTCTCCAGCACCAGACAGCCTCGCTGGGAGAGGAGCTTGAATTCATAGCACAGGCGGGATTTCCCCACCCCCGGCTCCCCCACCACTGCCACAAGCTGCCCCTGGCCGGCCTGGGCCAGCTCCCACGCCCGCTGTATCTGCTCCAGTTCGCTGTGGCGGCCCACAAACCGGACCAGCCCCCGGCGGGCCGCCACCTGGAGCCGGGTCCGGAGTGGCCCCACCCCCACCACTTCATAGATCTTCACCGGCTCACTGACCCCCTTCACCTGCGCGGCCCCCAGGGGTTTAAACCCAAAATACCCCTCGGTCACCTTGAAGGTGTGCTCGGTTACGAGAATCGAGCCGGGGGTGGCCAGACTCTGCATCCGGGCCGCTAAGCTGGTTGAATGCCCAATGGGCACATAGTCGGTGTGCAAATCGTCTTTGCGGATCGAACGTACCACCACTTCTCCGGTGTTCACTCCCACCCGGATCTGGAGGTTGATCCCTTTCTCCAACCGGAGCTTCTCAGCATACTGTTGGCTCGCCTCCTGCATCCGCAGGGCTGCATACAAGGCCCGCTGGGGATGATCTTCATGGGCAATGGGAGCCCCGAACAGGGCAAAGATGCCATCCCCCAGGGACTGGGCCACATAGCCCTCATAACGATGGACCGCCTCCATCATGAGCTGCAAGGCAGGATCCACAATGTGGCGGGCTTCTTCTGGATCAAGGCCTTCGATCAACTCCATCGAGCCTTTGATGTCAGCAAAGAGGGCGGTGATCGTCTTGCGCTCCCCCTCAGGAACCCCCCGCGCCTCCAGCGCTGCCTGCTCGGCCAGGATGCGCTCGGCCAGGTGAGGAGGAGTGTAGCTGAGGGGCGCCTGAGGACGAGGGGCAAGGACTGACGTGTCGGGGCCGATGGGAGCAGCCTTGTCGTCCTGCCGCACTGGTGGTCTCGCAGCTTCCCTGACGGGTGCCACTGCCGTGGCCGGGGTCCCCGTCCAGATCAGCATCTTGCCCTCCTGGTCCACGGCCAGCCGTTTGACCTCGACGATTTCGACCTTCAGGTCTTCCAGGTACTCATCGTCCAGGTTGAACTGGCGTTTGAGCGCCCGATACGACACCCGCCCTTCCCGCTGGAGCAGGTCAAGCACCTGGGCCAGCACCTCATAAAACGTCATGATTTGTCCTCCACCTGCGTCAGCTCGGCCTCGGCGCGGGTCAGCCAGAACGTCATCTCCATCGACCGGCCTTGTTTTCGAGAGCGTCACAGCTTCATCAAGGAACAAAAAGCCGAGCTACCATTTCTGGCTTCCTCACCTTCGGCAGCTCGGCTATCAGCAGTGGATCTCGTCTTCTTAAGCGATCAGTGCCTGCCAGGGCTTTCGCTTGTGAACGCGACATCCAAAGATGACCCGTGGCGTTCCGCCCTCCCCTCACGGAGAAGTTGGCTTTCTCGGGCGAGCCTCATGGCCTTCAAAGGGCTTCCCCCATACCCCCTCCTGGTGGAAGACAAAAGCCCCTCGGGGCGGCACTTACCCCCGAAGGGCCTTTCGCTTGGGTCCTTTCGACAAAGCCTGTCTTGTTCGCTCGTTCCGACACCCCGGCACTCTCCCCTCCGCGGCGCGGGGTCATAAACTGGACAGATAGCTCGCTTTTACTCTCCTCGTCTCCCCTTGTCAAGCGAAATTGCTCGCTGTCCGAAACTGTTCCTAAACAGGAAGAGCCTGTCCCAAACTGGTGTTAAACTAAGATGAGGGCAAGTGGGTACACCAGACACGAGCGAGCAACGATCACCACGGGCATGGGGACGAGGCGGCGGTGGCGAGCATCGACAGAAAGACCTAATCCCTCAAGGCTGTAAGCGCCAAGGAGCGGCTGGGTCCCCTTCTTCCCAAAGAGCACAAGAGTCGTAACCGATCGGCCGTTTATCTCTAAGCGCACCTCTCCCACTTTCCATCGAGCCCTCCGCCCATCAGCAAACTGCACCGTTTCCTCACGAATAGACGAGACTTTTAAGGTCGAGAGGACATCTCGAGGGACCACAGTAAAGAAGGCACCGGTATCCACCAAAAAACGGAGCTTCCGCCAGAGCTTGGGGTCACGAGGATGGGTTAATGTTCCCGTCACGTAAAAGATTGCCATTCTTCCCTACCGCCCCCTAGCGCGCATTTCAAAACCCTCACCCCGACCATCTCC
>JACQHM010000010.1 GCA_016199025.1 Candidatus Methylomirabilota bacterium
AGCGACCACGGGTCGCTCGAGGCCCAGGAGCAGTCGGTCGGAGGCCAGGCGGGCGTAGATCACATGAAAGTCGTTCTTCCCTCCACTAGCAGCGAGGAGCACCGGGTCTTCCGCCAGGGCTTTAGAGGCCGAGTCAGCCCAACCCTGGCGGGAAAGTGGCTGGTTGACACGCTGGTAGTTCAGCTCCGACCAGACCAATTGCTTGAGCGGGTCCAGGCCATCTCTTCGAGTCTCCTCCTTATCCGGAGTCTGGTTCAGGGGTATGCCATTTCTGCCCTCGTGTCAAGTCTTTTTTCAAGAAGCCCTAAAGGGGAGGCAACCGAGGAAAAGCCTTGACAAGACTGGGAAAGTCTCTATAGGTTACCCTACTGGCACGGGGAGCATCTCCTAGAGAGGATCCAGCGAGGGGAAGCCTTCCGGGACCAGAGGACTGGGGAAGAAGGTTCTTGAGAGCTCTCCTAGAGGACCACGTCGAGGAAGGTGAAGACGAAGAGGGCGACGCTTAAAAGGCCGTTCGTCATGAAGAAGGCGGCATCCAGCTTGGCCAGCCCGTACCAGGCGAGGAGGAGATGCTCGTAGAAGAGGAGACCTCCCGCCAGGGCTAGGCCGATGAGATACAGAGGGCCCAGCCCGGCCAGGGGAAGGAGGAGGGCAAGGAGGGTAAAGGTCAGGAGGTGGAGGAGGCGGGAGACGACGATTCCCTTTTCAGGGCCCAACCGGGCCGGGATGGAGTGGAGGCCGACCGTTCGATCGAATTCTATGTCAGCCAGGGCATAGAGGATGTCGAAGCCTGCCACCCAAAAGAGAACGGCTAGCCCCAGAAGAAAGGGAGGAAGGGCAAATGCTCCTTTGACGGCGATCCAGGCCCCAATGGGGGCACAGGCCAAGGCCAGCCCCAGAAAGAAGTGGGTCGAGGCGGTGAACCGCTTGGTATAGGAATAGAGGGTCACGATCAGGATGGCCAGAGGGGAAAGTTTCAGACAGAGAGGGTTTAACTGGTAAGAGGCAAAGAGGAATAGACCGAAGGAAGCGAAGGTAAACAGAAGAGCCTCCCCGACGGTGAGGAGCCCCTTCGGAAGCGCCCGGTCCCTCGTCCGGAAGTTCAAGGCGTCAAGCCTCCGGTCGGCCAACCGGTTGAAGGCCATGGCCCCGCTTCGGGCCCCCACCATGGCCATCAGAATCCAGAAGGCCTGCCTCCCCGTGGGGAGTCCTCTAGCCGCCAAAATCGCCCCCATGAAGGCGAAGGGGAGGGCAAAAATGGTATGGGGGAACTTGATGAACTCCCAGAAGAGGGTTATTTTCTTCAGAGCAGCCGCCAGTCCCCACTCCCCGGTTTCCAGCGGGCGACCCCTGGTCTCCATCCCCCGGTCCTCAATTCCCAGTCTTCAGTCCCTTTTCTCTCTCTGACCCTTTGCCCTTCTCATTTTCTCATTTCATCCCAACATGGATGTAGACAATCCCTCCCGTGAGGGGTCGGAAGGAAACCTCCTGAAAGCCGGCTTTCTTCAGAAGCCAGGTAAGCCCCTCCGGGGAGGGGAACTCCAGGACGGAGGCGGGAAGGTAAGAGTAGGCGGTCGGGTGGCCGGAGAAGAGGCGGCCGATCCTGGGCAGGATCCTTTGAAAGTAGAGGCGGTAGAGCTTTCCAAAGGCTTTTCCTTGGGGCAGGCTGAACTCTAGGAGGATCACCCTCCCCCCGGCCTTCAGGACCCGGTGAAGCTCCAGGAGCCCCCGCTCCCGGTTCTCGACGTTCCGAATGCCAAAGGCGATTAGGGCAGCATCGAAGGTTTTCCCATCAAAAGGGAGGACCTCGGCGGAGGCCGCCAAGAGCTGGATCCTCCCTTCCAGGCCGGCCTTCCGGACCTTCTCCTGCCCTAAGACCAGCATCTCTTGGCAGAAATCCACCCCGGCGATCCTGGCGTCGGGGAATCGGTCGGCCAGCTCCAAAGCCACGTTGGCCGTCCCGCAGCAAACGTCCAGGGCTCGTCCTTTTAAAGGAAGGTTGGCCGAGGCAACGGCCGTTCGTCGCCAACCTCGATCTCTCCCCAAGCTTAAGAGCCGGTTCAGAAAGTCGTAGCGGGGGGCGATGGCGGCGAACATCCGCCGGACCTCTTCCCCGGGCACCGGATCCCCCATGGCCTTCCTAGCCTTTAGGCATGAGACCTGTACCCTTCATGGCCTCCTCCCTGGCCCCGAATCGCCGAGATTTGAGGAGGTCGTAGTAGGTCAGGACCTTCGGGACATAGTTGTCTCGGTCCCTGAAGTCCTTCTGCCTGGCTACCTCCCCATAGTAATAGACCATGAGGGCGGTGCGCTGATCCTCTTTGCCACGCTTCATGTTGGATTTCAGGTACTTGAGGGCCGAACTTAAGTTCACGTGGACATCGTAGAGGTCGTCGGGCTTTTCCACTAGCGTCGGATTGATCGCCTTCGCCGTGGTGAACATGACCTGGCCGAGCCCCCTGGCGTTCTTGTGGGATTTGGCCACGGTGTTGAACTCTGACTCGACGGCGATCACGGCGAAGAGCAGGTCAGGATCGATCTCGTATTTTTTGGCCAGGCTCATGATCTTGGCGATGATGTACCGCCGGAGATGGGGGTCATCCCTGGTGGCGTCGAACTCCTTCATCATCTCGTCGTAGAGGGGGTCATAGGCCGAAGCCTGGGAGGCCCGCTCCCAGGCGAGATCCCAGTGAAGCTTCAAGGTATACCCCCCCAAGAGGGTCAAGGCCATGACCATGATCCCCATCCCGGCCAGGTACTTTCTTCGGGTATGGGTGAGGAGTCTTAACGCATGCTCAGAAACCAAGTACATCTTCCCTCCCATCCTCTATCCTCCCTCATGAACATTCACCGACGTCGCACCAGTGTGTTAGCCCTGTTTGGCCTCCATTCATCCGATGCCGTCCTGGCGCGGCTGATCGGCCGATCCTTCTTAAAGCCCTCTTCAAACGAAAAGGCCCTCAGGCGACCGCTTTCCCGAGGGCCCCTTTCCACAGGATGGATGAATTCGTTCCTCCCTAGGCAATGTCCATAGCAGCGCCCCCAATCGTCAGGCTATGGAAAAGGGCCTCAAACGATAGAGGGCAAAATAGCAGATCTTCCCTCTCCTGTCAAGCGTTTTCTCAGGAATTCGAAGAAACCCACGAAAGTTCCTGAAAAAGCTCATAAATTTGCGCTAATCGAGGATGACCTTGACTTTCTCTCCGGCCTTGAGAACCGCATCCTCCTTAAGACCGTTGAGCAGGGCAAGATCCCAGGCCTTGCTCTGGTCCTTTAAGAGTTCCTGGGCTACCTGAGGAAGGCTCTCCCCTCCCTTCGCCGTATAGATCTTCAATCGCTTATACTCCCCTTTCTCCCCGTAGCGGAGGCCTTCCAAATGGGCCTTGTAGGTGTCGGCGTCCACCTCCCCACTCCCCTCCTCCGTCGTCAGCAGGTCGGCGAGTGTCTGGGCCTTGACGATCCGCTCGGAGAACTCCGGGTGGGTCGAAAAGCCATGGTAGCCTAACCCCCGGAGGCGCTCCTTCATCTTCATCTGCCGGAGGAACGAGACCATCTGCCCGGGATCGTACCCGGCCTTCGCCGCGTACCGGAGGCCTAACGTGTCTGCCTCCAGCTCGAAGTCCCGGCTGTAGCCTAGAAGGAGCATCTGAAAGATCTGGCTCATCAAGAGCCCCCACTCGGCCGTATGCTCCCTCCCCCCCGGGCTGACGGCTATAATCCCCAGGGTCAGGATCTGGTACCCCAGGGCCCGGGTGAGCTGTTTGGCGGCGTGGCGGGCGGTGACATGGCCGAGCTCGTGGCCCAGGACCCCAGCCAGTTGGGCCCCGCTGTTCAGCTCCGCCAGCATCCCCCTGGTGATGTAGACATACCCCCCTGGGAGAGCCATGGCGTTTGCCTCCGGGGTGTCCAGGATGGTGAACGTATACCGGAAGCCCCGGGACTCTTCCATGGACTGGACCAGGCGCTGGCCGACGGAGGCGACATAGGCCTCCAGCTTCGGATCCTCATAGCGGCCGAACCGCTTGAGGATCTCCTCATTGGCCTGCCGTCCGAGGGAAACCTCCTGGGATTCACTAATGATCACCTGGGCCATCCCAGGAGGAGCCAGGAGGAAGGCTGTGAGTCCGACCAGGAAGAGGCTTAGCAGGAAGGGAGATTTTTTCACCATCACCATCAAAGATCGGCCGGTCGGCGCCGGCCTTCATGGCTACTTCTTCAGCTTCTTTTCCAAGGCTTTGATATTCTGTCGGGCCTGCTCAGCCAACTGGCCGTTTGGGCTAAACTTGAGGAACAACCGGTACTGCTTCAGGGCCTTCTGGTAGAGGGCCTTTTCCTCGGTCCCTAGTTTCGCCTTTGTATGGTAGGCCAGGGCCAAGTGGAAATGAGCATCAGCAAGGCTGGGGTTCAGTTGGGCGGCCTTCTCGTACTCGGCGATGGCCCGGTCCAGGAACTCAAACATCTGTTCGTGATAGACAAGCCCCAGCTCGTAATGGGCTTCGGCCCGGGTCGCGGCATCCTTGGGCGGCTTCTTGTCCTGGGCCGGGGCTTCAAGGCCGAGAGAGAAGAGGCCGAGGGCAATGATCCCCCCCCAGCGGGTAGAACGCAGGACGTCTCGCCAAAGACCTTTGGGGAGAGAGAGGCTGGTCCCTTTGGAAACCTGCACTGTATCCCCCTTTAGAAGACCTCGTCGCCGAATCCAGGCGGGAGAGAGGGACCAACGGAGACCGGCAGGGAGGCGTGAATTGTGGCGTAGGCGATTAAGAGCGCAATCCAGCAGAATGGTGGAACCTCTTGAGGCCTCAAACCGAAGCAGCCTCATCCGGAAAAGGTGTTTTTACAATACCACCAATTCAGGCGGGATGTCAAGCGTGATCGCCTCCAGCGGGCGTATCACAAATCCGCAGGGTGAATCAAGCCAAAGTTAGCAAAACCTGCAGAAACAGGGCAGATTCCCGATACGTCTTTTGAAAGGTCGGTGAGATGGATCATCAGGCAAAAGGCCTGGCCTTTGGCAAATGACTGGAACCGGCCCACCTCCCGCACCCGGCGTGGGACTGTCCGAACGTTCCACTCCAGAAACGCTATCAGTCTGACCCACCAAGGCCAGCACCGTATTGACGAGATCTGTGTCTGTGTCCTCCCCGACCTTTTGCACCCCTCTCAGCTCTGGCCTTCTTAGCCTGACGCCTGACGCTTGAAGCCAGGAGCCGTTCGCTTTATAGTGGGACGGGGTGCGAAACAGATCCGTTCAATGGGGGCGAGGGTGCAGGCGATGGTGGAGGAGACAGCCTTCTACGCGACCACGGCCGACGGGATCGAGGACGTGGCCGCTGTTGACCTCCAGAAGCTTGGGGCCCAGGTCGAGGCCTGGAAGACGGGGAGGGTCTACTTCAGAGCCCCCTTCCCTTTCTTTTACCGGGCGAACTCCCTGGCCCGCTCCATCCATCGGATCGTCATCCTGTTGAAGCGGGCCAAGGCCATGAGCCTCGACGAGATCTACGAGACGGCCCGGTCTCTGGAGTTAAGCTTCATCAGGCCGGAGCAGGCTTTCGCCGTCCGGCCGAGAAGGCTTGGCCAGCACCCCTTCACCTCTCAGGAGATCGGCCGGGTGGTGGGGCAGGCGGTGATCGATGCCTCCCTCCAGGCGTTCGGCCAGCGGCTCCGCGTGAATCTGGATGACCCTGATGTGGCCCTGAACGCCGAGCTTCTGGACGACGATCTCCTCCTGGGAATCGACACCACGGGAGACGTCGCCCTTTCGAAACGGGGCTACCGGGCCTATCAGCACCCCGCCACCCTGAACCCCGCCGTTGCCTCGGGCTTGATCGATCTCTCCGGGTGGGACCCCTCCTGCTCTCTCCTCGACCCGATGTGTGGCAGCGGAACGATCCTGATCGAGGCGGCCCTGAAAGGCTGGAACGTCCCACCGGGGAGATGGCGGACGGCCTTCGCCTTTCAAAGGCTGGCCTTCTTCGACGGAAGGCTGTGGGAGCAGGCGAAGGAGGAGGCTGATGCGCAGGTTTCGCAAAGGCCCCTTCAGCTCCTCGGGATCGACAGGGGCTTGAAGCATGTGAAGGGAGCGAGGATGAACGCGGAGCAGGCCGGGGTCGGTGAGGCGATCCACATCCGCCAGGGGGACTGCACGAAGGATCCCCTTCCCTCTGTAGAGATCGTCATCACGAACCCGCCCTACGGGGTTCGGGTCGGGAAACGACGGTTGATGGCCAAGCTCTACGGGGACTTCCTAGACAACCTCCGGCGATGGGCGAAGAAAGCAACGAAGGTGCTGTTCATCACGGGGGAGTATCGGGCGTTCGCCGAGGTCCTGGCCGCCCGTGACCTACCCCTGCTCCATGAACGGGGGATCGTCTTAGGCGACCTCCCCACCAGGCTGTTCGTCTTTCACGTAGGCTGATACAAGAGAGGATGCCGGTCCTACCGGCTCTCCAGCATGATGGTCCGCTCGAAGTCCGAGGGCCTGGTGGCCGCGGCCTTGGCGACCTCGAGGGCAATCTTGCCTACCCGGTAGAGGTCCATGAGGTGCTGGTCGAAGGACTGCATGCCGTACTGGGTCCTTCCTTCCTCGAGGTAGTGGGGGATCATATAGGTCTTGTCCGCCTCACGGATGCAGCCCTGGATCGAAGGGGTGTTCATCATGACCTCCACGGCCACGATGCGGCCCTTGCCGTCCGCCTGGGGGAGAAGGCGCTGGGAGACGATGCCCACCAAGCTATCGGCCAGTCGGATCCGGACGGTAGGCTGGGCATCCGGCTCAAAGACCCCAATCAAACGGTTGACGCTTCGCATGACATCGGTGGTGTGGAGGGTGCTCATCACCAAGTGGCCCGTTTCCGCCGCCTTCAAGGCAATGTCGATGGTCTCAGGGTCCCGCATTTCCCCCACCAGGATCACGTTGGGATCCTGCCGGAGGACGGCCCGAAGGGCCGAGGCAAAGTTCGCCGTGTCCGTTCTGATCTCCCGCTGACAGATGGAGCTCTTGACGTCCACGTGGAGGAACTCGATGGGGTCCTCGATGGTCACGATGTGGACCTTCTTGTTCTGATTGATAGAGTCGATCATGCCGGCAAGGGTGGTGGACTTGCCGCTCCCCGTCGGACCGGTGACGAGGATGAACCCTCGATCCTGCATGGCCAGCCGCTCCAGGGTCGGGGGCAACCCCAGCTCCTGCATGCTCGGGATCTTCCAGGGGATGACCCGGAGGATAGCGGCTAAGG
>JACQHM010000146.1 GCA_016199025.1 Candidatus Methylomirabilota bacterium
ACCACCGATCCTGAGGCGGCTTTGAAAGGAAGCATCATCCCTCTGGGCTACAAAGGCTACGGGATCGCCTTCATCGTCGAGATCCTGTCAGGCACCCTGAGTGGGGGGCCCTTTGGCCCCGGTGTCGGCGAGCTGTACAGGTCCGAGAGGCCCCAGGAGGTCTGCCATTTGTTCGGGGCCTTGGCCATCGAGGCCTTCATCCCGGCCCAGGTGTTTAAGCAACGGGTTGATCAGTTGATCCGAGAGGTCCGGGCCATGCCCAAGGTCCCCGGGGTCGAGAAGATCTATTTCCCCGGCGAGATCGAGTGGGAGAAGGCGGGAGCCCGGTCCGAACAGGGGATCCCGTTAAGCGAGGCCGTGTATCAAGAGTTGTCCCGTCTGGGAGAGGAGTGCGGGTTGACCCTTGCAATCTTCTAAGAGGAGGAAGCCATGATCATCGAGAACCGGATCAAGCGGATCTTGAAGGAGGGAGGGGTCGCCATTGGGACGATGGTCGCCCACTTCCGGGTGCCGAGCATCGCCCTCATGCTAAAGGCGGCCGGCTTCGACTTCTTCTTCATTGATCGGGAGCACGGGAGCATCGGCGTCGCGGCGATGGCTGATCTCATTGTCGCCGCCCGGGGGGCGGGGATTGCCCCCATCGTCCGGGTCCCGGCCTTAGAGCCCCAGCTCCTCGCCCATCCTTTGGACCTGGGTGCCGCCGGCATCCTCTGTCCCCAGACAGAAACAAAAGAGGAGGTGGAGCTGATTGTCCGCTCGACTAAATACTACCCCCTAGGTGAACGGGGGATGTCTCTTCGGAACATCCACACCGACTTCGAGCGGGGAAAGGGGGATGAGGTTACCAAGAAGTTAAACGAGGAGACCCTGATCGTCCTCCAGGTGGAGACGGCGAAAGGGATCGACAACCTGGAGCGTCTCGTCGAGGTGGAGGGGGTGGATGCGGCCTTTGTCGGCCCCAACGATCTCTCCCAGACCCTTGGCATTCCGGGCCAGATCCACCATCCAGAAGTCGTGAAACGGATCGAGCGGCTGATCGAGGTCTGCCAGAAAGCGGGGGTTGCCCCCGGCCTTCACACCTACGACGTGGACTCGGCCAAGGAGTGGCTGAAGAAGGGGATCAAACTTTTGGGCTTTACGGGGGATGCCCCCTTGATCGTGGACACAGGAGCGAAGGCGACCTCAGAGCTTCGAGAGTTCCTCAAATCGCTGTAGGGGCGGCATTCATGCCGCCCATCGTTCCCCTCCGGGGAGGGTAAGATGGCCGGCCAAAGGGTCGGTGAACGCGAAGGCGAAGTCGCTGTGAAGAAGCTCCTCCTTCTACCCGCCTGCTTGCTCCTCCTCCTCTGTCTGCCCTCCCCCTCTCCTTCCCAAGGGGTCACGATCCCCTCACCCTTAGGCTACGTGAACGACTACGCCGGTGTCATCGACCCTGCCACAGAAACAGCACTCACGAACCTTATCAAAGCTGTGGAGCAGAAGACGACGGCTGAGATCGCCATCCTGACCGTGGAGACCACGAAGCCCCTGGAAACCTTCCAGTATTCGATCCAGGTATTCGATCAGTGGAAGATCGGGAAGAAGGGGAAGGACAATCAGGAGGAAGTTGGTAAGTGAAGTGCGAGGGAAGACGATCTATTTGGCCCAGCTTATGCGAAAGGGCTGGGGTCAAGCCCCTGCGAAAATCCCTTGCCAAGGGCTCTTGTTTCTCCTACAATCTCTCCTGATCCACAGCGTCCGTCCAAAGCGGATGGATAGCCTATCTACCGGCACCAATGATGAACCAGCCTTTTCCCGAACCTTGCCATGGGAGGGCTTACCAATGGAACAGGCTAAAGGGGAACGCACAGCACGGGTGATCTGCTTGGCCATCGGTCTTTTGGGCACGATCGTCGTGGGCGTGCCCTTCGTCTTCGACGTCGGCCCACAGATGGCCTACTTCCTCCTCATAGGGACCGGTTTGGCCGTGATCGGCTTGGCAGCGTTCCTGTTCTACTCGATCTGAGCCTCACACCTTCCGCTCAACAGCACGGTGGCAGACAACACGTCGGGTCTGCCAGAAGAAGAGGGGTTTGCTACCACCGATCTTGTGGGATTTTGTAACATTTTGATGAGCCCCGCATCCCTTTCCCCCGACGAAGACCTTCAGAGGTAAAGGCTGAGGACCTCCCGGGAGCGACAGACCTCATCACCGAAGGTGCTCCAAGGTGAGCTTGGCGCTCTCTTCCCGGAACAGTTCCCAGTAAGTGCGGGTGAGGGTCTCCAACCGTTCAACGAACCCCTCTTTCCGATCGGCGGGGAGTAAATCAAGCAAGGCAGGATTGATGGACAGATAGCGAGAAAAGACCATTTGCCCCTCCTTCAATTCTCTGAGTCTTTGCGCGAGCAACCCTTTGGCCCCTTGCGACTTTCTCGTCGTGGGGATCGGCAGGTAATCGAGGATCTCTTCAAGGAGGCGGATGAAGGCGGCCCGATACCCCCCGGCACGGTCCCTGCTGGTCACGCCCGACTCACTTCACCGGCACCGTCACCGTGGCCGAGCCGCCTGGCCCCGACACACCCCCGGAGACCACGCCACCCTGTGGGCCCACCGTCACCGAGCCGGAGGGATGGAGCAGGCCAGCGCAGGCGGCCAGGGCCATGAGGGCCGACAGGACCAGAAGAACCTTCCGCGAGGTCCCTTTTTGTTCGCTCAGCCACACCTCTAACACCTATGAGGCCCCCGGTTGTTAGGCCCCGCAGCACTTCTTGTACTTCCTGCCACTCCCACAGGGGCAGGGCTCGTTTCGACCGATCTTCCTCCCCCCTACCCGCATGGCAGGCGTGGCCGCTGCCGCAGGCCGGAGCGGGCGGCGCACCGTCGGGGCCGTCCTTGGCCTCCCATCTCCGGCACGGGCGAGGGCCTCCGCCGGCTCCCCCGCCTCCTCTCCCTCGACAGCCGCGAGCTGGACCTTGAAGAGGTACTCGATCACTTGGCCCTTGATCCGCTCGACCATCTCCTCGAAGAGATCAAAGGCCTCCCGCTTGTACTCGATCAAGGGGTCCTTCTGGCCGTAGCCCCTGAGGCCGATCCCCTCCTTGAGATGATCCATGGCCAGAAGATGATCCTTCCACTGGGAGTCCACCACCTGGAGGAGGATCATCCGCTCCAGGAAGCGCATCGTGGGGGAGCCGAGCGTTCGCTCCTTGGCCTCGTAGGCCCCCTTGAGCACCTCCTCCAACCGATCCCGGACCAGGGCCCGGGTCAGATCGGGGATCTCCTCGGGTGCGAAGGAGAGCTCTACATCGAACCGCTGCTTCACGGTTTCCGAGAGGCGGGGGAGATCCCACTGCTCCGGGTAGGTGTCCTCGTCGGTGTAGGTCTCGACCAGTTGATCCAGGACGTCGTCGATCATCTCCTGGATGTGATCCTTCAAATCCTCGCTCTCCAAAATCCGATGGCGCTCGGCGTAGATCACCTGCCGCTGCTTGTTCATCACGTCATCGTATTCCAACAGGTGCTTCCGGATCTCGAAGTGATGGGCCTCGACCCTCTTCTGGGCTGTCTGGATGGCCTTGGTCACCCAGGGGTGCTCGATGGGCTCCCCCTCCTCCATGCCAAGCTTCCCCATGATCCGGGAGATCCGGTCGGAAGCGAAGAGCCGCATCAGGTCATCCTCTAAAGAGAGGTAGAAACGGGAGGAGCCAGGGTCCCCCTGGCGGCCGGCCCGACCCCTGAGCTGGTTGTCGATCCTTCTCGCCTCATGTCGCTCCGTCCCGATGATGTGGAGGCCCCCTAAGGCGACGACCTTCTTGTGTTCCTCCTCCGTTTCCTTCCTGGCCTTGACCAACGCCATGGCGTAGGATTCGGGGTCAGGGGTGTCCAGGAGGCCGTAGGCCTGCATCTTTTTCACTTCCTCCAAGGTCCTTTGGTACTCCTCCGGGGCAATCCCTTCCTTCGAGATCTCCCCCCGCTGGACCCTCTCAGCCGCCAAGAAGTTCGGGTTTCCGCCCAGGAGGATGTCGGTCCCCCGCCCGGCCATATTGGTCGCAATGGTGACCGCCTTGAACCGACCGGCCTGGGCCACGATCTCCGCCTCCCGTTCGTGGTGCTTGGCGTTCAGGACCTGGTGCGGGATCTCCCTCTTCTTCAGCATCGCGGAGAGCTTCTCGGATTTCTCGATGGAGGTGGTCCCCACCAGGACGGGGCGGCCGATCTGGTAGCACTCCTCGATCTCCTGCACGACGGCCTCGGACTTCTCCCGCTCCGTCCTGTACACAACGTCCGGGTGGTTTGTCCGGATCAGGAACCTGTTGGTCGGGATGACGACCACGTCCAGGTTATAGATCTGGGCGAACTCCGCCGCCTCTGTATCGGCCGTCCCCGTCATCCCGGCCAGCTTCTTATTCATCCGGAAGTAGTTCTGGATGGTAATGGTGGCGAGGGTTTGGTTCTCCCGCTCGATCTTCACCCGCTCCTTGGCCTCGACGGCCTGATGAAGCCCGTCAGACCAGCGACGGCCAGGCATCAAGCGGCCCGTGAACTCATCCACGATGATGACCTCGCCGTCCTTCACCATGTAGTCCACGTCCCGTTTAAAGAGGGTGTGGGCCTTCAGGGCCTGGTTGGTGTGGTGGACGAGATCCATGTGGGAAGGGTCATAGAGGTTCCGGACGCCGATGAGCCGCTCAGCCTTGGCGATCCCGGCCTCCGTCAAGGCCACCGTTTTGTGCTTCTCGTCCACGATGTAGTCACCCGACGCTGTCGCCTCTACCTCCGAGAGTTTCCCTTCGGTGATGGTGGCCGCCCGTTTTAGTTGCCGGACGACCCGGTCAATCTGGGAGTAGAGATCCGGGGCCTCCTCCGAGGGGCCGGAGATGATCAAAGGGGTCCTGGCCTCGTCAATCAGGATGTTGTCCACCTCATCCACGATGGCGTAGAACAGCTCCCGCTGGACCATCTCCTCCGGTGTGAACTTCATGTTGTCCCGGAGGTAGTCGAAGCCGAACTCGTTGTTGGTCCCATAGGTAATGTCGGCCAGGTACGCCTCCTTCCGCTGGCAGGGGCGGAGGTTCGCCATGCGAGGATCAAAGGCCCGGTACGAGGGGTCAAAGAGGTAGGAGGTCTCGTGCTGCAACACCCCGACGGAGAGGCCGAGGGTGTGGTAGATGGGCCCCATCCACTGGGTGTCGCGCTTCGCCAGGTAATCGTTGACGGTGACGATATGGACCCCGTGTCCGAGCAACGCGTTTAAGTAAGCCGGGAGGGTCGCCACCAGCGTCTTCCCCTCGCCCGTGGCCATCTCGGCGATCTTCCCCTCGTGGAGGACGATGCCCCCCACCAGTTGGACATCGAAGTGACGCATCTGGAGGACCCGCTTCCCGACCTCCCGGGCGGTGGCAAAGGCCTCGGGGAGGATGTCCTCGAAGGTCTCGCCTTCACTGATCCTGGCCTTGAACCGGTCGGTCCTTGCCCGAAGCTCCGCATCGGTGAGCTGTTCGACCTCTGACTCTAAGGCATTGATCTTCACGACCATCGGCTGGAGCCTCTTCAGCTCCCGCTCGTTCTTCGTCCCAAGGATCTTTCGAAGGATGAAGTCGATCATGGCTTTCCGCTCGCCTCCTCCACAGGAAATGGAACGGTCTAAATTATGAGGGATTCTAACACAGGTCCCCCAGTCCTTACAATAAAAACACAAAAGCCCCCGGGCTGGTGCCCAGAGGCTTTGAGGCTTCACTCTTCTTCGCCGAAGAAGGCTTACCTTCGACCCACGGCCGGGACCGCTCCCGCTTCCCTTGCCTCCAGAGCCTCTACGGTCGGGAATCCTCTGGAATAGACCCTGAGGCGCCTGATCACCCGTGCCGCCTCATCCCCCTGAAGCTCGACAGGTTGGAAGTAGGCATGGGGCGGGTTCGTGGTCCGGATCGGGACGATCTCCACACCCCTGATCCCATCCCTTCCCAGCCTCACCTTCAAAATGATCGAGTCCTTATCCTGGGGGTCCCAGTTGCCGCCGAAGACAAGGTTGCCCAGGGAATAGGCGATGATCCCCCCACCGTAGGCCTCGATCCCCTGGAGGACATGAGGGTGATGGCCGAGGACCAGATGGGCCCCCCGGTCGATGGTGAAGCGGGCCAGGAGCCGCTGATCATCCTCCGGATAAAAGCTCCCCTCGCGACCCCAGTGAAAGGAGACGACGAACAGGTCCACCAGAGGCTTTAACCTCGCGAGGTCCTCTGCGACCATGGTCCGGAGCGTCTCGACCGAAGTCGGATGGCCGGCCCCGCCGGGCCTCCCCATCGAGGCGTGGATCACCCTGGGCTCGGAAGATGCCGGGCCAAGGTACACATACCCCAGGAATCCTACCCGTAATCCGTTCCGCTCGACCACAGCCCCTGCCCGGGCCTGCTGCATCGTCTCGCCAGCACCAAAGGAGACGATCCCCGCCCGATCGAGGGCGGCGATGGTGTCCCGGAGGCCGATCCGACCGTAATCCATGACGTGGTTGTTCGCCAAGTTGGCAACGGAGATCCCAACTAGGATCAATGATGCAACGGATCGGGGATCGGCGCGGAAGTTGAACCGCTTGGAGAGCTTCCGGCCCCGGGACGTCAGGGGACCTTCCAAATTGATGAAGGCAATATTGGCCTGGCGAAAATGATGGGCGATCTTGGCGAAGGGATACGCGAGGGCTTCGGGCAGGAACCAGCCTCCCCACCGTTCGTGGAGGTATTCCTCTAGGTGATAGCCCAGGGTGACATCGCCGCCAGCGGCGAGGAGAACCTCTTCCCCAGGCCCGGCGGCTCCCAAGGAGACGCCGGGAAGGAGAACCCCTACGAGGAGGGCCGCCCAGATGAACCGACGCCTCCAGACCTTCAAGGTCAGAGCTGCTCCTTCGACAGTACCCGCTCGGGACTTTCTGACAAGGCATCGCCCATCGGGCCCTCCCCTAACGTCGGGAGGTCACCCTCCACGATATAGCTCCGGGGATCGACCCACTGGCCGTTCAGGCGCACGCCGTAGTGGAGGTGGGGCCCGGTCGAGAGCCCAGTGTCCCCCGAGTAGACGATGACCTGGCCTCTCTTCACCCGATACCCGGCCTTCACCATGACCCTGCTGTTGTGGCCGTAGAAGCTGGAGAAACCGTGACCGTGCTCGATCAAGACGGCATTCCCATGCCCGGAGAGGAAGCCGGCAAAGGCCACGACCCCAGCGGCCGGGGCCAGGACAGGGGTCCCGGTCGGGACGGCGATGTCCAGGCCTTCATGCATCTCACGCCGGCCGCTGAAAGGGGAGATCCGATCCCCGAAGCCGGAGGTGAGCCATCCCTTGACGGGCCAGATGATCGGGGTCGAGGTGAGGAGCGACTGTTTCTCCTCAAAAAACTTTTTCAGCTCCTTCAGGCTCTGCTCGCGGAGGGTGATCTCTTGCTGAAGTTTCTCCAGATCCCGCTTCATCCCATCAATGAGATCCCGATCTGTCGCCGCCACCATATCGAGCCGAACACCATTCCCTCCCTCCTTGCTTCCTCCGACCGCCAGGGGGGATCCCTCCGGCTTCAGCCCTGCGACCTTCCGAAGCTTGTGATCCAGATCCTTCAAGGAGAGGAGCGCCCGTTCCAACTTCCGGAACCGTTCCTGGACGGAATGGTGCTCGCCCACCTCACGACGGAGGCGTTTCAGCTCCAGGATCTGGCTCTGAAGCGCGATGTGCTGGTAAATGGAAAAGAACAACCACACGAGGATGAAGCCGAGGACCCCGGCCAGGACAGCGAAGATGGACTTCGGAACGTGGAGCTTCAGGGCCTTCGCGGTCGCGTCGGGAAGGATCAGAATGGTGTAAAATCTCTTGGCCATCTCCTCCTCCCTCATGAGATCGCAAGGCGTCCCTGAAGGGTGCCCAGGGAAGACAGCCTCGCTCCAAAAAATGTTACTCGAACGGTGATGGAACAGACCGAAGGGGCAAAGGGGCTGGGAAAACCGAAAATCTTGGGAACGCTACCATAGGGAAGGAAAAGCTGTCAAGAAAAATGCGTCACCACGCGTCGCCGAAGGTTGCAAGAAATGTGCCTAATAGTCCACCACAGGGATTTTGAGTGGAACGCCACCCCCACCCGTCCCCTCCGCCCTCTGGGGGTTTGAGCGTGAGAGAGGGAGAGCGTGGGAGCGAAGGCAGTACCACTCGCACCCTCACACCCTCCAACACTCCACGTATGCCAGGGAGGGGGTGCCAAGCAGAGGTTCCGCCGCTACTCAAGGAGGGCCAGTTGGCGGAGGAGATCCGCGGTGGATGGAAGGGCCCCGATGGGACCGGTGGTGTGGACGTAGCAGATGATGCCGTCTCTATCAACGATGAAGACCGCCTGTTCCGGGTCATTAAAACCGTAGCGCTTGAGGTGGGGCAGAGGCGAGGCGCTCTTTTCCCCGCGGAGCAGGCGATCGCTCGCCTCGGCGGCGGAGCATGCAACGAAATCGCGGACCACCCCGACGAGCCCCTTTTGCGCCATGGGAACTCCGTACAGCCGGTGCACAGCTCGATCGGCGTCGCATAGATAAGGGAAGGTCAGTTGGTATTGCTGGAAGTAGAGCCGGGCCTCCTCCGCTGTATTATGGGTAACCTGGAGGATCTCGGCGCTTCTCTTCTGGATCTCTCGATACC
>JACQHM010000147.1 GCA_016199025.1 Candidatus Methylomirabilota bacterium
CATCGTCACGGCTCTCGGCGCCAGCCTGAAGACCGTGGCCCGCGTCCGTAAACGCTTTGTCACCGAGGGCATCGAGGCCGCGATCACTCCCAGGCCCCAACCCCCCCGGCCAGACAAGATCAAGAGTAAGGGGGATGTGGAACAGCAGTTGGTCGAACTGGCATGCACCGACCCGCCCCGAGGCCGGTGCCATTGGACCTGACACCTGCTGGCCGACGAACTGGTTGTGCTGGGCTTGGTCGAGGCGATCAGTACGGAGACGGTGCGGCAGGCGCTAAAAAAAACGACATCCAGCCGTGGATCGTCCAGACGTGGTGCGTGCCACCGAAGGCTGATGCCGAGTTCGTCTGGCGCATGGAGGACGTGATCCAGACCTACCGTTTGCCCTACGACCCAGCGTATCCGGTGATCTGCTTCGACGAGGCTTGCAAGCAACCGTTCGGCGACGTGCGGCCGTCCCAACCGCCTGGCCCGGGCCTGCCCGCGCGGCTGGACGATGCGTACGAGCGGAAAGGCGTCTGCCACCAACTCATGATGTGTGAACCGTTGCGGGGCTGGCGTCATGTCCAGGTGACGGAACGGCGCACCCGACGGGACTATGCCGCCTGCGTGCGGGAGTTGGTGGACGTCCATTATCCCCGTGCTCAGAAGATCCGGTTGGTGCAGGACAACCTGAACACGCACGACGGAGCGAGCATGTATGAGACGTTCTCGCCCGCGGAAGCCCGGCGGATTTTGAATAAGATCGAGTTCCATTACACCCCCAAACACGGCAGTTGGCTGAACATGGCAGAAACGGAGATCCACATTATGAATGGCCAGTGCCTGGACCGTCGGCTGGACAGCCAGAGCAGACTGGCGGACGAAGTAGCAGCCTGGGAAAACCAGCGGAATGCCCGGAAGGCACGCATCCACTGGACCTTTACCCTGGCCGCTGCTCGCCGGAAACTCCGGAAACTTTACCCCTCAATCGAAGATTGACGGATCACTAGTCCCTCTTCCATCGGCCTCTCCCCTTAAGGAAACGTCACACCAGGCTCCAGCTCAAACATCTCAAGCCCCGAAGGGAGGAAACGCTCCAGTGCCCGCTCGATCGGCAAACTGGGACGGAGACCCTCCATAAATTGGATAATCTGGCGCATCTGGGAAATAGGGGAGACCTGGTGGGGCCTGAATTGTTTCGGGGGGACCTGATACTCCCGGAATATCCGGTACAGCTCGTGGGTCCGCTCAACTTCGTAGGGGGTCAGTGGGGCTCCCGCAGGTAGCTTTCGTCGCGAGAACTCCTGCAGAATCCGATTCCGCCTCGCCCTTAACATTAGCCGTTCCGCCCCAGTTTCTAGCTCGAAAGCCTTCCTTCCTCGGGCCAAGATTCCTGGCAGACGCGGCGTCAAATACCTCACAAAGATCCTCTCCCACCTTAACCAAGGGATAAGCGTGAGCGCCTCAAGACCCAGCCACCCGTAGCTCTCGACCGGTTCTCCATGTAGGACCCTCGTTAGCTCCGAGCCAAGGACCCATTCCTCTAGGGAGCGAATCGGAATCGGCGTCAGTGACGGGCCGGAATAAGGGGCTCCCTCAGTGAAGCCGGGTTCGCCGCCGCCTCTTCCCGCAGAAGGACTCCTCCCGCTCCGCACGGGCGTCCCACCCCTCGTTTGGGAGATGGAAATCTTGCCGGTCCCCTGTTGGCCCTGAGGGAGGTGCATGGGATTCACGATCCCGCCGGTGGAGATGCCAGGCGTCGGTCCGGGCTGAACGGCCTGCTGACGGGCGGGGTCAACGGGACTAGGAGCGGGTTGGAACTCAAGGCCCAACTGCCCCCTTGGATCGCCGTATTCGTAGACTGGTCCCTGAGCCATCGCTTACCTCCCGCCCAGCACGCCGATGTAATCCACCGCCAGGGTCCGGACTGCGCTGGTAGTGGTCTTGATCCAGAGCACCACGCGCATCAAGGCGGTCGGGATATTCGTCTTCTCGACATGCACGACCCGACCATTGACGAGGAAGGTCACCTCCAACGGGCTTGCGGCCAAGGCGAGCTCGACCTCCTGGAGGTCCCCCAGGAAGCCGCTATCCACATCGCCATTCCCAACCCCCGCCGCCTTAGTCCGGCACCTCCAGGTCCCGGCGTTCGCCCCGTCAGAACGGTAGAACCCAATCATGTCCGGCGAACTGCCCGCCTCCCCATCCGCCAGGCCCACAAAGATCTCCTGAGAGGACGCATAGTCCTTACTCCGGAGGAACGCCGTCACGACCGGGGCATGCCGGGCGGTGATGAACCGCGACCTGGACTGCATCTGCGTCCACGAGTTCTGGGACGCACTCGTCGGAATCTCGATGATCCCCCCGGCCCCATCCACCCGTTGGGGGGTGCCTGCACTCCCGCTGCGGACCTCGAGTTTGTCTGGCTTCTCGATGAAATCCTCAAACACGACGACGCTCATCGGTCTCCCTCCTTGATTACCGCACGCCTGCCGCCCACACGTAATCCAACCCCATCTGCTTCACCACCGCTTCATTCGTCAGCACCCGCATGAAGAACCAACCCAACAGGGACGCCGGGATCTTCGTGCGATCCGTCAGCGTGGCGACCAGGACACCGTTGATGAAGAGGTCGATCCGAATTGAATCGGCGGCCACGGCGACCTCGATCTCAGCATCCTCGGCCCCAACGACCGAGCTGTAAGCGTAGTTGTAGGTGCCGCTGTTGACCTGGGTCACAATGGCCCACGTCCCGGGCGAGGCGCCGTCACTCCGATTGGCGACGACGGCATTGCCCGAGAGGTCGCCCACCCCTATGGTGATCTCCTGCCGGGCCGACTGCAACGGGACGAGCCTGGCGCCAAACTGCATGCCGTTCTGAAGGCGGAAGCCCTTCGTCACCGACCGGAGCCCCCGGTAGCTTGAGGCGCTTGCCCCGGTCGCCAGGAGCACGGCACCGCCCGGCTGGTTCTCACGGGTCGTGGATCCGCCGCCGCTCGAATAGTCCTCCAGCAGGTCGTCGGCCTCGACAAAATCCTCAAAGAGCATGAACGTGCCCATTTCCCACCCTCCTAACGGCCGCTCCACACACCCAGATAATCCACCTCCAGGGTTCGTGACCCCCCGGCCCCAGACACCCGCCCAAGGTAGACCCCCAACCGGAGATGCCCGGTCAGGCCCCCGTCAGGGATAAAGTTCTGCTCCGTCTCCACATGGACCACCCGCCCGTTCACCAGGAACTGCACCGCCAGTGGAGCGACCACCAGGGCCAGCTCCACCTCCTGGTCGTCCCCCAATATCCCGGTCTCCGCGTCGTACCCACTCGCCATGGCCCGCGCCCGGCATTTCCACGTGCCCACCGAATCCGCGCCATCCGAACGCCAGAAGCCCAGGGCATCCGTCGGGTTCGCCGCCGACGGGCCGTAGAACAACCCCAGGAACACCTCCTGGTCGCCGCCAATCTGCGTCGTCCGCAATCGGGCCACGACGACAGGCAGATGCTTCACCTGGAAGAGGTGCCGGGTGTACAACTGGCAGAAATCCCCCCCCGACGCTGCCTCCATCTCCACGAGGCCCCCGGCCCCGTCCACCACCTGGTACGGGCCGCTCCCCGCGGACGCCTCCAACCGGGTCTCCGGTTCCGTGAAGTCCTCAAAGACTCTAACGCCCATACTCACTCCCCCTTATCGTGCAGCCATGAGCCCCGCGTAGTCGCACTCCAGCTTGGGCGTTGCCGCCAGCGAGCCCATCTGGCCAAACCGCAGGTGCAACCCAAAGAGGTCAGACGTCTGCGGCACCTTGGTCGAGACCGCCATCAGCGACCCGTTGAGGAAGAACCGGGCGAGGCCAGGGGCCACCTGAATGTCCAATTCGTATTCCTGTTCCCGGGTCACCGGCACGCCGGTGGGAAACGTGTCTGTCCCAAGCGGTCCGTTCACGTAAGCGGTCCAATACCCAGGAGCGCTCTCGATGTCGCACCGCCAGATACAGACAAAACTCCACAAGAACCCAGCGTAGATCACGAAATCGTCCTCGTCCATCGTCCGAAGCCGGAACGAGGCCGCCGGCCGGTGTTGCACGCCCACAATGTTCAAGGTCGCCAGGTCAATGTAGCTTCCCACGCTGAATCCCCGGGTCATTTCCACAACGCCGCCCGGCTTCTCCAGCAA
>JACQHM010000144.1 GCA_016199025.1 Candidatus Methylomirabilota bacterium
CCCTCCCGCCCCCTGAAGACTAAACTGCTGGTTTGGCCCCCCCGCAGCCGCACCGCACAGGGCTCCCGCAAGAGCGCCCCCGCACTCACAAACGCCTGGGATAAGGGGGCTAACGTCCCACTGAGATTGGTGACCGCCTGAATATCGAGCACGCCCGACGCAACCACGCGACTTTCAGACGAGGCGAGAAACAAATCTGCTACAAGGCGAATGTTCCCCCCACTCCCAAGGACGTTCGTGAGAAGCTCACTGTCCTCCAAAATGAGAAATTTCGAGGCGATCATGATGTTGCCTTCACTGGCAATTCCGATGGCGTTGATCTGACTGTCCAGCAGATCGACGAACGACCCCGCGGTGAGCTGGATATTGCCCCCACCCGCCTGCCTGGCTTCTGTTGTCACGAGACCATGATCGCTTCGGAACGTCTCCTCAGTCATGATGAAAATGGTCCCGGCATTTCCCTCCCCGGCACTGGTCGCGGAGATCACCGCCCCATCGGTGAGCTGGACATTACTAGCCTGGACGGTAATATCGCCCCCTGCCCCACTGCCCTCAGCATTACTGAAGAGACCACTGGAACGGCCCTCACTGTCGTGCCCAGCGATGGTGACTGAGTCTGTGGCGGTGATCGTGATGGTCCCCCCCGAACCGGTGCCGAGGGCGCTACTGGAGATCTGCGCTCCCCCCGTGAGGGTCACCTGCCCAGCCTTGATTACGATGTCGCCCGCACTGCCACTACCTCCGGTCTCAGTTAGGATAGAGGCACTGTCCACTTGCAAGCTGCCGGTCGTTATTTCGACATCCCCGGTATCCCCAGTGCTGCCAAAGAAGGCTCGGGGACCGATGACAGAATTATTGCTCACTTCCATGCTGCCAGCCGTAATCCGTATATCCCCACCACGGCCGACTCCAAAACCGTCCGTGGTTATGGATGCGCCATTGGTGACAACCATGTCGCCCGTGACGTGAATGTCAATCCCGATCGAGGCACCATTCCGGTTTCCCTGCGTAGTGGCAGAAATGAAGGAGTTATCGATCAGTAAGTTGCCGCCCCGGATGACCACGGTCCCGCCCCCGTTGCCGCTGGCATCGAGGAGCGCCAAATCAGAAAGTTTAATTGCTCCAAGACGCTCAAAGGTGTCCACGGTGAAATCCGTGATGTTGACCTGGACCTCGCCAGCCGATGCAACACTTGCGATAGTGATCTGGCCGCTCGACGCCTGGAGCTTGCCCCCCCCTGATCTGCACATCCCCCGCCACCACGGAGAGGGTCTTACCCTCCGGCACTTGGAGCACACTCTCCTGGATGGCCATCCCCGCCGGATTCCCACTCAAGAACCCAAAGGCAGCCGGGGGAGCCGCCGTCAACACACTCCCCTGAGCGAGGGTGGCATAGAAGATCCCCCCATCGGCCAGCCGCAAGAAGTCTGCTGTGCTCACATGAAAGGATCCACTCACCTCCAGCCGGGCCTAGGAGCCAAACAGGACCCCGGCCGGATTGAGCAAGAAGAGATTCGCCCCTGGAATCGTGGAGCGAAGTGTCCCATCGATCAGCGATTGCTGGCCCCCAGTGACGCGGCTCAAGATGTTCTCGATCCCGCCCGGGCCGTTGAAGCTCGCGACATCGCCCGTGCCGACACTAAAGAGGCCAAAGCTATGAAACAGATTGTTCCCGCTGATCGTTCCCCCATTGATGTCATGGACGTTTCCAACCTGGGTCACGGTGGTACCCAGAGTTCCATCGGACGTAATAGCGGAAGTGATTTGGGCCTCGCTCACGGTGAGCAGGATACTGGATAGCAGGAGGCCACTGAGGAGGAGCGGACGGATGAGTTGAGTCAGCACGGAGTGAAGGTGGGGGGTGGCAGCCATCTCGCGGCTCTTTTCCATATCGTTTCCCCCTTTCAAGATTTAGGGCTCGTTCAAACCGGTTGCTATCCAGGCCTGAAGGACTTTGGTGACCGTCCAGGCCTCCGCGATGGCCCCACGGGGCGTGAGTGGCTTCCTTCTACTCCCCCCAAGGTGCCGTGTCAAGGAAAAAGAAGAGAGGCGATTTTTCGGCGGCGAGAGGGGTGACCTTACTCGTTGTGGGTGTGCTCTTTGGAGGGGTGTTCGTGGAGGTGGGCGTGCCAGTAGTCCTGATGGGCGTGCTTATGGAGATGGATGAGGTTCCACTTGGCCAATTGTTCCACATCCGCCAGGAGCTCCTCGGGCCTTCCCTCGGCGGCGACCCTCTTTTCCTCGCTGAAGATGTAGACCCTGTCGGAGATCTCCGGGACGAGGTGGAGGTCGTGGGTGGCTGTCACGAGGGTCTTTCCTCCCTCGTTGGCCTCGACGAGGAGGTCAATCAAGGTCCTGGTGCTCCTCGGGTCCAAGCTGGCGGTGGGTTCATCCAGGAGGAGGACATCGGGATTCGTGGAGAAGACAGCGGCGACGGCGACCTTCTTCTTCTCCCCTAGACTCAGCTCATACGGTGATCGGTCCCGTAATGCCTCGAGCCGTAACAGCTTCAAGAGGTCCTCAACCCTCTGGTGGATCTCCTCAGGAGGAAGGTCCAACTGGAGGGGGCCGAAGGCCACCTCATCAAAGACGGTGGGGCAGAAGAGCTGGGCGTCGGGGTTCTGGAAGAGGAGGGCGACCTTCGAGCGGAAGAAGCGGTTAAAGGCCCCATCGAGCCCATTCTCGGTCAAGGGCTGACCGAAGGCCTTGACCTCGCCTGTTTGGGGGAAGACGAGGCCGTTCAGGATCCGGAGGAGGGTCGATTTCCCCGAGCCGTTGGCCCCCAGGATGGCCACTTTCTCCCCGGCCCGGACCTCTAAGCTGACCGCCCGGAGGGCGGGGAAGCGGCCCAGGTAAGCGAAGCTCACATCCTTCAACTCAAAGATCTTCATGCGATGCCTCCGATCCAGAGGGCCAGGACGAAGAGGAGCACGGAGAGGCCCAGCCAGAGGACGTCCATCCTGGTCATCCTGAACGTGTCCAGCACCCTCGCCTCACCATCGAAGCCCCGGGAGATCATGGCCTGATAGACCTCGTCGGCCATCCGCCGGGACTTTCCGAACAGGAACCCGATCCTGGAGGCGACCCACCGCTGTTCCTTCCGAAGGCCGTCTCTCTGGATGGTCCGGCTTTTTTTGGCCAAATGCATCTCCTCGATCAGGGCGATCAGGAGGTAGAGGTAGCGATGGGTCATCCCCAGGATCAGGACAAAGACCTGGGGGAGTTTGAAGATCCGGAGGGCCTTCAAGAGCTGGGGCCATCGGGTCGTCAGGACCAGGAGGACGGCGAAGGAGACGGAGGTGGCCACCCTGAGGACGAGGAAGAAGGCCGAGGAGAGCCCCGACTTCGTGATCGCCAGCGTGAACCCCCCAAGCGAGAAGAAGGTGATGAGGGGCTCCCCCGGGACGAGGAAGAGGGCAGGGAGGGCGATCAGGCCTGAAAAGAGCGGGATGAAGAAGAAGACCCGCTTCAGGAAAAAGCCTAACGTAATCCGGGAGGCGGAGGCCAGGAGGAGGGTGAACAGATAGAGGCCAAGCAGGGGGAGGGCCTTTTTCATGAGGCTCGCGGCCACGAGGAAGAGAGCGAAGCTGAAGAGCTTCACCCTGGGATCGAGGTGTTGCAAGAAACCCGGCGCCCGGGCGATCTCCTCGGAGAAGATCGCCTCTTTGAAGAAACTGGCAATCCCCAGGAGGGTCCGCTCGACGAACCCCTTCCCCCCCACCCCGACGGTGCAGCAGGGGCAGGCGGCGAGGTCCTCCATCTTGGTGACGAGCCACGCAGGTCTCATGGGTTGCCGTCCTTCGTCGAGAGGAACCTGCCCAGAAGGAACATCAGGCCGATGACGACCCCAACCCCGACAGCGGCGGAGAGAAGGTAGCCCAAGGCTGAAAGCACGGGGGAGTTCCACCCCGGGAGGGTGTAGCCGGCCAGCTTCGCCTTCCAGAAGTTCTCAAGCGTGGCCAAGCCCTCAGGGATGAAGCCCAGCATCTTCTTTAGCTCTCCCCCCGCCCATTCCCCCCAGGTTGTCCCCCGGGCCAGGAGGCCTAAAGGGGTCAGGAGGATCAAGAGGCCCAGGCCGATCCAGAGCTTCCAGAGGCTCTTCATTCCTTCTCCCTCGTGGACGGTTCTAACAGGGCAGGGTCCGTCTTCGCGAGGTACGCGACAACCAGGGCGGTCACCACGGCTTCGATCCATCCGAAGAAGAGGAGATGCTGCGCGGCCATGACCGGCACCGCGATCTGGAGCGGATAAGGGTTATAGAGGGGGGTCCCGTCGGGCTTATGGGCCAGGAGGGGCTGGAGGCCCAGTTCCACGCCCGTGAAGAGGGCGGAGAGGTTCAGGGAGAGGTAGCCGGCGGCCCCGGCGGCGAAGAGGGCCCGTTTTGAACCGGCCTCCGCTTTCCCTTTCAGGAGCTTGTAGATAGAGTAGGCGGAGAAAGGCATGATGAAGGCCATGTTGAAGGTGTTGGCCCCGATGGCGGTCAAGCCCCCATCGCCGAAGAGGAGGGCCTGGACCACCAGGGTGACGGAGAGGGAGAGCATGGCCGCCCAGGGACCCAGGACGATGGCGATCAGGGCCCCTCCCACCGCATGGCCGGTGGAACCCCCTGGGGTAGGGACGTTGAACATCATGATGACAAAGGCGAAGGCGGCCCCCAGGGCGAGGAGGGGAACCTGCCTCGCCCGAAGGGTCTTCTTGACGGTCCGGGAGGCCCAGAACCAGAGGGGGGCCATCAGGGCATAGAGGGCCCCGTAGGTCTGGGGTCCCAGATAGCCATCGGGGATGTGCATCGTCGTTACAGAAGCTCTTTCCCGGTTGTCGTGACGGTGAGCTTTCCGTGCTTCACGCCCCTGGTCCCGATCAGCCGATCGGCAATCTTTTTGACGTCCTTCCCTTTGCCTTTCACCACCAGGACCTCCAGACAGTTATGCTCGTCCAGGTGGACGTGGAGCGTGGAGACGATGGAGGTGTAGAAGTGGTGCTGGAGATCGGTCAGGACCTCGGTCAGCTCCTTGGTGTCGTGGGCGTAGACAATGGTGATGGTCCCGATGGTCTCTTTGTTCCCTCCCTCCCATTCATCCTGGACCAGGCTATCCCTGATCAGGTCCCTGATGGCCTCGGAGCGGTTGGTGTAGCCCTTCCTGGCGATGAGCCGGTCAAAGTTCTTCAACAGCTCCCGATCGAGCGAGATGCCGAACCTGGTGATCGCCATTTTCCTTCCCCCCTTTGTGTCACCATTCTAGCGATCGTAGCACGACCTGTCAACCCCTTTTTCGAGCTGACCCTCAATCTACTTTTCTTGGCGTGAGGGACATGGTATCCTTAGTGCACCTCAGGTGAAGAGCAACAG
>JACQHM010000154.1 GCA_016199025.1 Candidatus Methylomirabilota bacterium
GCCAGGACCCCGTAGAAGAGCACGCCGTCCACGAAATCTTGAGCCGGGTGGAGCTTCCGAGCTTGGCCGACGCGCTCTAGGAGCTTCATCACATCAGGGGGAGGCTCAGCTTTCATCTCTCTTCGCTTGATCCACTCTTTCCACCATCCAGCCGCCTGGGAGAAGGCCAGATGCTTAAGAGGAACCCGTTTAAGGTTCACCAAAGCTTCCTGAGCCTTCACGCCTTCCTGCTCACAAGCCACCAGGTAATCATCCAGGCCCCGCTTCTCCCCCTGGGGTCCCGGGGGGATGATGGCGGCGGAAATCTTCGCTCCCCGGGCCTCCAGCTCCTTCCCGAAGGCATACACGGCCCGGAGCAGATCCGGCCAGCTCCAGACATCCGAATCGGGAAAGATTACCTCCTCCCGCTCCACGTGGGCGACCTCATCCAGCTTAACGATGGGCCTCTCATCTTCAAGCCAGTTCCAGAGCCCCCCAAGACCGACACAGGGCAGACCCTCCTGACACGCCTTCGCCGCTTTCTTCTCCCCCTCCGTCCACGCGAGGGGGATGGTCGGATTGCTCAACACTTTCGCTGCCAGGGGGGGGATGTACAGATGCACGCCGCTCCCCGACTTCTGAAGATATTTAACTGCATGGTCGTTCTTATCTTTGAACGACGGGAACACTTTGACGCGGCAGAACCCGTCTTCGCCAGGGTAGGGGAAGATAAGCGCCGAGTGGATCGCCGGGGGATCGAAGCCGACGAGCTTGGGGATGTCACTAGGTCGGGCGGAATAGATCCCAAGCTCCCGGAGCGTATCGGGGAGCAACCCACTCCGTTGGAGATCAACGAAGTGTTCAGGGTGCAACACTAGCGGTACGGTTGGTGTTGCTTTTGTGTCTTCCATAAGCTCCCAAGTCATCGCCCCTCCCGTCTGGCTGGCTGATAACCGAAGCGGACCAACGCCTCAAGATCTTTCTCTCTGACTCTGACAGCGCGCTTTGTCGGTCTGACCACGGGCAGCTCACGTCGGAAGATCATCTTTCGAATTGTTGAAGACTTGAGACCGAGGCGCTCGGCTACTTCATCGACTCGTAGGAGCCTGCTCACGTTAATAACCTCCTGTACCATTTGTGGGAAGAAGATGCAACGCTGTGATTTCACCCGCGATGATAGAGTGAGTAAAAGAGACATGCCAGGAGGCCAGATCTACACATTTGTTACAATTTAGCCTTCCACTTGGTTGGTAGGGATCAATTTTCTAGGCGGATTGTTGCGACGAGACGGGAAAGGTAGGTCGGATCGAAGAGGAAGATGGTCGAGAGGAAAGCGTGATTCACGTCAGGCGAGTGTTGGCACCATTCGGCTTCAGGGCGAAGGCGCCGAGAGAGATATTTCTTTTTGAAGGCTTCAATATCTCCATCTTCGAATGGACGCTGAAGGCCCAATCGTTCAAGCTGTGGTCCCCATCGCTTGTCCATCATGTACATAACCAGGTCAAGAATGTCCCCCGTGTGCCTACGCTTAAGGATCTGCCACCCCTCTACGTCGGCACTCTTCCGGATACGATTAGCAAGCTCAGTATCATGCCGGAGCGCGCGGCAGAGTTGCCATGCGACGGCAGACAATAGCCGGTTGACTCTTGCAGCTTGTACGTTCGATCCACGTGGTTTCGGACCAACCTGCTCATAGGCAGAGATGAATAGGTGTCGGAAATGCTCCGAGTCCACTGCCACGACCCAATCCCTGAGGTCTTGGCGCCGCACTGAGACCGTGATGGGCACGAGCTTTACGGTACCGGGTGGTCCCCAGGACGTATTTTCATGCCCCCAAAGCGGGAGGAAGCCTTCAATTCGGACTTCTGATGGATTGCGCCTGGGTCGCGTAACCTTAGGGGTAGGAACAGCAACCCCTTCCGCAAGTGGTGTGTAAATCGGGAAGCCAGGTGCGACCTCTGCTGATTGTCTAGCTCGACGTTGCGGTAAAACCCTGCACCCCCGTCGGGGTTGGGGGGGCTTTCGCTTGGTCGGCTTGCCCATGATCCCCTCCTGTCAGGGATCCTCCTGCAAGGGACTCGGCCCCTGGGGTGGCAGGAGCACCTGTGTCCCCCTGCTGGCCGGCGGGGGTAAGGGGGCCGAGATGGGACGATCTCAGATTCGTTTCCCATAAACCATGCTTTCTAGAGTATACATTCTTTGCAGCCTTCAGGCCCTTGTAACTGACTTCCATGGCCATCCTGGTTCCAATCGCATACCCAGGTTTCAGTCAGTGACTCATGGTGTGGTTCTCTTCCTGGCCTCTTTGCTCGGTTTGCTTTTCTTTTCCTGTTGTCGCCGATCCTGCAGGTATTGGTCAATTGCGGCTGTATCCCCGGGCCAGAAGAGACTTGTATACGTCTCGTTCGGAGCGGGAACCAGCTTGTCAAACTCCGCCAACACACCCACGCTCCCAACGAAGTACGTGGGAATCTCTGGTTTCTGTGCAAAGGCAGTGTGCCCGCTCAGCAGCACGTTTTTAGCCAGCAGCCTGGCTGAATAGGGGTCCAAAGAGTGGCTGCACACAAGCATTGCTAGGAGCTGAGCGGCTCCGCTTACGTAGCCCGGACCAATGTAATGAATCGCGCTATTATAGCCGGATGCTTCATAGGGCCACGATTTCTGAAGCATCGCCTGATATAGTTTTACCAATAAGATCCTGTACCCTACCTTTACGCGAGAAAGAAAAGAGAACGAGTTGTAGGCATAGGCATTCGCAAGGGCCTCCTCTAAGGGGTTGTGGGGATGCTCACCAAGGCCGGTCTCGTGCGTGTATTCATCCTTCAAGTAGTCCACGTAGATTGCCTTGGGCTTCCCGAATCCTATGGAGAGGATTTCGATGGTGGTGGCCGCGGATTCCACAAGGTGATGGAAAAACTCGTGGTGAAAGACCTCAAAGAGCACATAACTGATGAGGGTCTCCAGGTTGAATGCGTAAAGCTTGCCCGCGAAAGCACGATAGATCATCATACAATGGTGCAGCAATCGGTCAGCCATGATGTATATGCCCCACTCTTCATACGGTGAAAAGTGAAATGGCCGATAGAAGGCAAGCGCGTCCGCGGGCATTCGCGTCACGTCAAGCGCGAGGATCTTTTCTTTTGGATTCTTATATTCGTTCCATATGCCTTCCTGTACTTTGGGCGATGTTAGGTCTATACCAGCATTGGGTTGCTCTCTGTATTTCCTTGTCAAGGTGTCAAGCTCCGCCTTGCTTTTCCTCCTAGTTCTCTGGCACGGAATGCCTCTCTGAATCCTTCCCCCTTGTAGCAGTAATTCAGAGCTATCTTCTCCAACAGGTGCTTGGTAGGTTTCACACCTTTGCGTCAGACCCGTTTTCTCAAGCCATGGGATGCAGTCCTCCACTGCTGGCCATGAATCGCATTGCGCGATCTTGTCATAGAATGAGTGAAGGGGGAATCGGGGAGCCTGTGCCGGCCCTATCGCAGATTGCCTTTCACTTATCGGTTCTCCAAATTTTGGAGTGGGTGGTGTCATATTTTCTAACGCCGGACCCCCGTCGGGGCGCCCCGGCCAGGCCGTCGGGAGCGGCTTTTCGCGTCATGACCGCTAGGCCGGGGCACGTAAGAGGAGAAAGGCGCAGGCCCTTACCCGGACGCTTCCCGGAGCAGGGCTTGGAGCTTCTCCGATTCCTGGACGATGAGGCCGGCAATCGCCCGTTGAATCCGGCTCATCTCTCGGAAGCCTCGCATGGTGATGAGGATGCTGATGATGAGGGCTGCGATCTCGACCAGGCTGAGGCCCCCCAAGATCAAGATCCCAATCAGTTCATAGCTCATGACCACCCTCTCAAACTGGTGTCAGTTCTGGTGCTAGTTCACCATCCCAAACCATCCCACTTGGGCCTACTCTAGCACACTCCTCAAACGCAAGACAACCCCGCGCCAGGCTTGAAAAACTTCAGGCTTGACACGGGGTTGTGCGTTCCGCTACAATTGCTCTCAAAATCCCGCGGAGCTTACGCTTCGTGCGGGTTCGACTCCCGCCCCCGGCACCATCAGGTTCCGGCACTTAGCCCTTCCAAGGTTCCCTCCATGAGGTCCCCCTGGGAGAGCTCGGTTCATCGTGAGGCCTTTCATGGAGGAGAACTTCCATAACCACCTGCAGTGAGGAGAGAACGATCATGGCGAAGGTTCTAGTGTGTAAGGATGTCGGTACGGAGTGTAACCACGTGATCAAAGGGCAGACCGTGGAAGAGGTGATGCAGAAGGCCGCCCAGCACGCGAAAGAGGTCCACGGCATGGCTCAGGTCCCGGCCGAGGTCGTGGCCAAGGTGCAGGCGGCCATCAAAGACGAATAGGTGACTGGTCCTCGTTTGCCTTTCCACCATCGACCTGGCGGCTGTTTCACTGGTGAGGAACCACGCCTCCTATGAAACGGGCCAAGGGAGAGAAGAGGATTACGTGTCTTCACCTACCGACCCCTTTCCCTGTGGGGTCGGTCAACGTCTACTTCCTCAACGGGCCGGAGCCGACCCTGATCGACGCTGGCCCTCACACCGAAGAGGCCTGGGAGGCTCTCTGCGAAGGCCTGGCCCGGGCCGGCTCTGCCCCCGAGAGGATCCGTCGCATCATCCTCACCCATGGCCATGTGGACCACTACGGCCTCGCCTGTCGGATCGCCAGGGCCTCCGGGGCCGAGATCCTGGCCCACAAAGGCGATGCCGCAGTCATCAGAGAGCACCCCGAGGCCCTCTACCGGTGGACAGCCTTCTTGGGCCGCTTCCTCCCCCAGGCCGGCTTCTCCCCGGAGTGGGCGAAGGGTATCTCTGACCAGATCGCCCGCTGCCACGCCGGCTATGCTGGGGCCGTCCCCGTGGCCAGGGTCCTTCAGGATGGAGAGGAGCTGTCGGTTGGTTCCTTCGTCCTCCAGGTCGTTCACACGCCGGGCCATACCCCGGGCTCCCTCGGTCTCCTGGACCCCCAGACCGGTTTCCTCTTGTCCGGGGATACCCTCTTGAAGACAATCACCCCGAACCCGGTCCTCCAGGTCTTCGATGATTTCTTCGGGGAGCGGTTCGAGAACCTCGTTCACTACCTCACCTCGCTGAAGAAGCTGGAGAACCTTCCCGTTCGACGGGTCCTGCCTGGCCACCGAGCCGAGATCTGGGGGATAAAGACCCGTCTCAAGACGGTCAGGGAGCAGATCGAGGCCCGAAAAGCCAAGCTCTTAGCCATCGTTCGTGGCAGAGAGCAGACGCTCCATGAGACGACTGAGCGCCTCTTCTCTGGCCTGGACAACCGGCAGCTCCTCCTGGCCTTCTTCGACTGCCTTGGGCACCTGGACCTTTTGCGGCGGGAGGGTCTGATCGAGTACGATCAGCGGGCGGGCCTGATCGTTGTCCGGGCTGTTGGCCGGTGAGATGAAGCCCTCCTTACCGTCGCCGTCTTGGGGTTCCTGAGGTCTTCAGCTTCTCGATCTCTTCCTTGAGCGTTGCCTCCATCGTCTTGATCTCGCCGACGTCCGCCTCCAGTTGGTCGCTCCGGCTTAAGAGCACCTGGACCCCGGCCCGGACCTCAGCCAACCTGGCCCCTAGCTCTTCGTGCACCATCTTGATCTCGGCGTCGGTCTCAGTCCTGGCTTGGGTGAAGTCACTGGTGAGCTGGTCGAGTTTCTTGCCCAGCTCATCGACCTGGAACCTCATCTTCGCGAACTCCGTCTCCAGTTGGCTCACGGCAGCCGCCATGGAATCGAGGCCAGCCCGGAGCGCTTCCTGCCCCTTTTCGAGTTCCTGCGGCGTTGGGGGCCGTCGGGTTGTCACGTCCTTTCCGGGCTTTGGCCCCTCTTGTTGTTTCGAGAGGAAGGGGATCTGAGCACATCCAGCGAGGAGCAAGGCGACGACGATCGGCGTCAACAGGTATCGGCTACCTCGGGGGCAGTTGATCATGGTTTCCTCCATCGGATTCAAACGAGGCGGGCCTCTTTTCCTTGAGGAACGCTTTAGGCCCCGTTAGGGATTACTCCTTTCGGCATCTTGAGCGTGGGGTCACCTGGATACTGGCTAATACGCAGGGGGGGCGTAGATGGTGAGAAAAAAGAGGGGGACCCACCCCACGTTCCTGACATGGTGCGGGGTTCCGGTGGGGATCAGGATGAGGGTCCCCGCTGGAGCCCTCCGCTCCTGATCCTTCATCCGGACGAGGGCTTCCCCCTCGATGATGTAGATGATCTGATCTCCATCGTGTGTCTCCTCAGGTCCTGCGTCCTGCCTGGGCGCGATGGTCATGACGGCGGTCTGAGCCCTGGGAGTCTCTTGGAGCACCTCGAAGAAGCGACCTTTATGGTCGAAGAGGTTGACGGCATCCATGGTTAGGCTCACTCCCGCTCGAAGCCGATCACGGTCACCACCTCGTCGGGACGGACATCGCCCAGGACCTTGCGCATGGCGTCCAGGAGCCCCTCCTTGGTCCGGCAGGAGGGCTCGTGTTCGTAGGCCATCAGCTCGTTGGGGATGGTCTCGATCCGGGCGGCCATGACGAAAGCCACCTTCGCCTCGCCGATGGGGGTATGATCGTCGCGCCGAGGGCACACGCACAGGGTAAGGGTATCGCCGGGGAGGAGGCCCTTCTGAAACCACTCCAGGCCCCGCCGCACCGTGGTGTTGAGCCCTGGGTGAAAAGCCCCGCTTATGAAGTGCATCGTCATGGTTGCTCCTTTCCCCTTCACCGTGGTGATGGTTCCTTCTAGAGAAGGAGGCTTGTCCATGTTCATCGAGGGTTCCAGACGGGTTCGAGGATGAGGTGGAGGAAACGACAGGGGAGGATCACGATCCTGCGCATCGCCCCGGGGGAAGTCCAGGAGGCCGCCAGTGCTGCTCCAGGATCAGCCGGCGCATGAGCGGCCAGCTCCGGGGGAGGTGGTGTTGGAGGCGGTAGCATTCCTCGGTGTACCGAGCCAGCTCCTCGCTGTTCACATCATAGTGGAGGGCCAGCCAGTGGGCTAGCTCGTGGACCAGGACGGGATCACACTCGTCCGGGACGCAGGTGGCCTTCACTTGGATCCGATTGGTCTCGGAGTCGAACCACCCGCTGAAGTCGTGGGAGGGCATCTGGATCGTCACAAGCCCCTGGGGGTCGCGGCCAATGACCTGCCTGACGGTGACCACTTCGACGATCTGGACCTCGGGAAGGGGATACGACCCTTGGGGCCCTTGGGGGGAAAACCCCAAGATCAAACTTACGGCAAAGACAAGGGTTTCGATGGGCTCCATCCTTCACCCTTCGGAAGGGTTTGCCCTGAGCACTCTGCTTGACAACCGGCTATTTTCTTTATAGCATAATAACCCATGCCTCACAAGTGGGGCTCGAAGTTCTCTCACTTCTTCGTCACCCTATCGATCGAAGCGGTCCTCACACAGGAGGGAAGAGATGCTGAGAACGCAGCTCGTTTCATCGATGCTCCTCATGTCCATGATGCTCCCGGGGCTGGCCTTTGGAGGAGGGGATGCTGTGAAGGGAAAGGAGATTTATACCAAATTCTGTGCGAGCTGTCACGGGCCGAGCGGCAGGGGAGACGGACCAGCGGCGGCTGCCCTGAACCCGAAGCCCAGGAACTTCGCCGATAAGAAGGTCATGGATGCCCTCACCGACGACTACCTCTTCAAGGTCATCCAGGGAGGAGGCGCGGCCGTTGGGAAGTCGCCCATGATGCCGCCTTGGGGTGGTGCCTTGAAAGAGGCGGATATCCACGATGTCACTGCCTACGTCAGGACCTTGGTCAAAAAATAAAATAACACCCCTCCCTCCACGGATGCGATTGGCCGCATCGGGAATGTCGGGCGGGAGGGGGAGATTCGCAATCTAAGGGAGGGCTACCGTCTCGACGAGGGAAGCCCTCCCTTGATCTTTGGGACGATAAGGACCATGTCCCCGGGGGCCAGACGGTGATCCTTGTCCACGGCCGTCCCGTTCACCCTGACCTCCATCTGGCCGTTGACCCCCATCTCCTTCAAGAGGTCTCCAAGGACAAAGGGCTCCCGGCGGGCCACGGTGGTGACGTTTTTTCCCATCATCACGACCTTCACCGTGATCGCCTTTTCCTGTTCCAACAGTTCCTGAGTCATCTTACTTCCTCCTTTCTTCATCCTCCTTTTTCATCCCTCTGTGGTGGTGAGGGTGAGGGTCTTTAGGTCGAAGAGGATCTCTTGTCGCGGCCCCTCACCCATGAGGAACTTCTTGACCTGGCTGGCGATTAAGGCCGCGATGGAAAAACCGTTATAGATGATGGACGCTGCCGTACAGGGGGGCTCGAAGGCCTCGGCGTCGTCGTAGAGGGTTCGCTCATAGAACCGGACGTCGTCGGGATCGGCCGGCCGGATGGTGTAGAGCCTGGCGACCTCGGCCCCCATCCTGGCATCCAGGTAGAGGGGGACCGAGGCCCGGTACCGGATCGATTTTTGCCAGAGGATCTTCCTGGCCTTCATAGAGTCAATCCCCGCGATAACGACCCCCATCAGGCGCTGGCCGTCCACCCGCTCGCGCCGTCTGTCGGGGGAGAGGCCAGTGAAGGCTTTGAGGATCTCGGCCAGGGCGTCCACTTTGGCCCTGCCCACATCCTCGACGCGGTAGAGCTGATTCGGGATGTTGTGTCCTTCGACCAGGTCATCATCGTACAAGGTGAGGTTCCGACACCCCATCTTGGCCAGGGCCAGGGCGGTGAAGGTCCCGATCCCGCCACATCCCACGACGGCGATCGGGGTCACCAACGCCTCCTCCTTGACCAGGTCGAGCTGCCTCCTGAAGTCCACCGGTCATCTCCGGTCATCGGGGGCCCCTGAGGCCTCCGGCCAGTAGAGGATCGGGATCCGCCAGTCGGAGGGGTTGACCGACTTCAGGAAATCGATCAGGACCATCGCCGCCGTGACCATCTGGAACTCCCCGATGAGCTTGGCGATTCCCTCCCGGATGTTTCCCAAGCAGGGCCTGGCCCGGTAGATGTGGGGATGATCGTAGGCCCCCAAGGGATCGGTCAGGTTCTTGATCCTTAGATCCCCGTTGAAATGGATATCGATCTGGAAAGCCCCTAGGCAAAAGCGCTTCTTCCCGTAGTCAGCGTGGATCATCTCGGTGAAGACACTGACGAGCCCGTCCTGGACCTTCACCTCCTTGACGTCCGGGAGCCTGGCCAGACGGTCAAATTCCAAGAGGTAGGAGCTCTCTTTCTCCTGGCCTTTGAGGGCATTCAGCCTCCGCCGGTGCTCACCGAGCCTTCTCGTCTCGGTGGTGATCCGTCGGGAGTACTCCTCCAGCGTTGCCTCGATGAGCTCCAGCTCCCGCTCCAGGAACTGGATCTCCTCTTCTACTCGCTCCCGGCACTCCACGAGGTATTGCTGCCTGGCCCTGGACTGTCGCTCAAGCTTGAGTTTCAGCTCCTCCGCCTCCGTCTCCTTTTTCAGGCGCTCCAGGATCATCTTCACCCGCTCCTGGCCATGGGGGCTGAGCTTTAAGAGGGCTTCGATCATGGCGTCGAGGCCCAGGTCCAGGGTGTGGCGGAGGAGGAGACCTCTCAGTTCCTCTTGTTGGGCCAAAAGGTCGAAGAGCACATAGAGATTGTTCCCGACGACCTCAATCACCGGCCTCCCATCCTGGTCGGTCAAGATCCGACCCCTGCCGAGTTGGCCCCCGGGGGCGAAGGCCCTCTGGGCCCCTTCCGGCAGGGGATACCCGAAGGCGAAGGGGAGCCTGATGACAGGGACGCGGGACCAGAGGTTGAAGAGGAGGGGACGGATCGGGAGGGCAAAGAGGTGGACAAAGAGCATCACCTCTGTCTTGGGCTTGGCATGGTGGAGCGGGGAGGTGGTGAGGACGATACTCAACTGGAGCTGTTCGGCGTAGGTCCTGACGGTGGGCTCAAGGTGGAGGAGGCCGAGTGTTGGACCACGGGCATCATGGAGGAAAGATAGACCAGGGGCGACAAGGAGGGATGAACCTTGATCTTTCGCCCCTGACGAGGGAGGACAAGCCGTCGATCCGACCCAAGACATAAACCTCCCGCGGCTCAAGAGGCTATTTTTCCTGCTTTCCCTTGCTGCGTTGGGAAGGTCCATCGTCACGGGCGGAAGCGGTATCACCAGGAAGGGTCCACCACAGCCC
>JACQHM010000157.1 GCA_016199025.1 Candidatus Methylomirabilota bacterium
ATCCTCCTCCAGAAGATCGCGAACTCCATCACTAAGAATCACCCTGAGATCTTTCTCATCGTCCTCTTAATCGACGAGCGACCGGAGGAGGTGACCGACTTCCAGCGGTCCGTCAAGGCGGAGGTCATCAGCTCGACCTTCGACGAGCCCCCCACCCGGCATGTCCAGGTGGCCGATATGGTGCTGGAGAAGGCCAAGCGCTTGGTGGAGCATAAGCGGGACGTGGTGATCCTCTTGGATTCCATCACCCGCCTGGCCCGGGCCCACAATGCGGTCTGCCCTCCGAGCGGCAAGGTCCTCTCGGGCGGGATCGACGCGAACGCCCTCCAACGCCCCAAACGCTTCTTCGGCGCAGCGCGAAACATCGAGGAGGGAGGCTCCTTGACCATCATGGCCACGGCCTTGATCGACACAGGCAGCCGGATGGACGATGTCATCTTTGAGGAGTTCAAGGGGACGGGGAACATGGAGGTCAACCTGGACCGACGCCTGGTAGACCGACGGATCTTCCCCTCCATCGACATCTTCCGCTCCGGCACCCGGAAGGAGGAGCTTTTGCTCAGCCAGGAGGAGTTGAACCGGATGTGGATCCTCCGCAAGGTCCTGGGGACTATGGGGGTGGTGGAGGCGATGGAGCTGTTGTTGGAGAAGCTCCGGGAGACCAAGTCGAACGAGGACTTCCTCCACTCCATGAACGCCTAGCGATTCCCCTTCAGGGGCCTTCTCCGAAATGCAGCCGTGGCAAGGGGCTGCATTTTTTGTTGTCAAATGTGGGGTTTCGAAGTATCATACTCTCTCTAAAGCGGTGGCTCTTGATAGAGCGGCCCGTGTGAACGTATTGCCAAAATTCCGCGCCGCGTAGTTCAAGGAGGAGCAATGAAGAAGGGCATTCATCCCGAGTACGTCCCTGCCATGGTGACCTGCGCCTGTGGCGAGGTCTTCTACACCCGCGCGGTCATGCCCAGGATCAGGGTGGAGATCTGTTCGAAGTGCCATCCGTTCTTCACCGGCCGCGAGAGGATCATCGATACCGAAGGGCGGGTCGAGCGGTTCCAGCGGAAGTATCGACAGAAGGGGAAGGTGGTCCAGGTCTCTGAAGCGCCGGAAGCGATGCCTCCTGAGGCCTAGAGGAGCCGTCGGCCTTCAGCTTTCAGCCGTCGGCCCTAAACATTTCGGATTTGGGATTGCGGATTTCGGATTTGGAAAGGACGTACTCGTCTTTCAATCCGAAATCTGAAATCGGCAATCCGCAATCCACCTACGGGTCATCCGAGACCAATGAAACTTCTTGAAAAGCTCAAAGAGTTTGAGCGTAGATATGAGGAGTTGAGCACAAGGCTGGCCGATCCATCGGTCCTGTCAGACCTGCCGACCTACCAGCAGCTCGCCAAAGTCCATGCGGAGCTGTCTTCCATCGTGGATAGCTATCGGCGTTACCAAAGGCTCCTGTCAGACATCGAACAGACCCAGGCCCTCTTAAACGAAGGGGGGGAGGCTGAACTCAAGGAACTCGTCGAGGCGGAGCTAAAGGGGTTGGCCGAACGCCGGGAGGCCCTGGAGCGGGAGCTTGAGCTTCTCTTGCTTCCTAAGGACCCGAACGATGAGAAGGACATCATCCTGGAGATCAGGGCGGGGGCTGGGGGGGAGGAGGCGGCCCTCTTCGCCGCCGAGTTGGCCCGGATGTACTCCCGGTACGCGGATGGCCAGGGATGGAAGGTTGAGATTCTCTCCTCCCACCTGACCGGCATCGGCGGCTTTAAAGAGATTATCCTAGGGATCCAAGGGAAGGGGGTCTACGGGAAGCTCCGATTCGAGAGGGGTGTCCATCGTGTCCAGCGGGTTCCTGTGACCGAAGCCAGCGGCCGGATCCACACCTCGACGGTGACGGTGGCCGTCCTCCCCGAGGCCCAGGAGGTCGAGGTGGAGATCGACCCCAAGGATTTGAAAGTTGAGGTCTTCCGGGCATCGGGCCATGGTGGTCAGCACGTGAACGTTACCGACTCGGCTGTTCGGATTACCCATCTTCCCACGGGGATCGTTGTCTCTTGCCAGGACGAGCGATCCCAGCATAAGAACCGGGCGAAGGCCATGCGGGTCTTAAGGGCCAGGCTCTTCGAGCGGGCCAAGGCCGAGCAGGAGGCAGAGATCTCCCAACAGCGAAGGGAGCAGGTGGGGACGGGGGATCGGAGCGAAAAGATCAGGACCTATAATTTCCCCCAGTGGCGGATCACCGACCACCGGATCGGCTTGAGCCTCTACCGGCTCGAGGACGTCCTTGCGGGGGACCTGGACGAGCTGATCGGCGGCCTGGTGGCTCACCATCAGGTGGAGCGGCTGAAGGCCGTGGCCTAGGAAAGATCCGTGAGTGAACCAACGGTCGCTGAGTGTCTACAATGGGCCGAGAAGCTTCTAGGGGGGGTGGGGATTGAGAGCACGCACCTGGATGCAGAGCTCCTTCTCGCCAACGCTTTAAGAAAGGATCGCTTCAACCTCCTCATGGCTCCTTGGCAGCCCCTTGAGCCCGAAGCCCTCGATCGCTTTCATAGGCTGCTGGGTCGGCGACTTCATCGGGAACCCGTCGCCTATATCCTTGGTGAAAAAGAGTTCTGGTCCCTTCCCCTGAAAGTCACCCCTGCCGTGCTGATCCCCCGACCTGAGACCGAGGTATTGGTCGAGGCCATCCTCGCACGGCTTCGCCGTGGGTGGCCAGTGGCTAGTGGCCAGTGGCCAACGAACACTAGAGATCCTCACTGGTCACTAGTCACTGATCACTGTTCTCTAGCTGTGGTGGATTTGGGGACAGGCTCGGGCGCCATCGCTTTGGCCTTGGCTTCAGAGCTTCCCCAGGCGCGGATCTACGCGACTGATCTTTCGCAAGAGACCCTCGGGGTTGCGCGGGAGAATGCAGAGGCCCTCAAGCTCGTCGGGAGGATCCTCTTCCTTCAGGGGGATCTCTTTGACTCCCTTCACGAGCTGGGGTTGGAAGGGAAGGTGGATGTCATCGCTTCGAACCCGCCTTACATCCCATCCGAAGATCTCCCAAGACTTCAGCCGGAACTTCAGTACGAGCCGAGGATCGCCCTGGATGGTGGTCCGGATGGGTTGGCTTTTCATCGAAGGATCGTGGCCGAGGCACCCTGGTTCCTGAAGCCCGGAGGTCTCCTCGCCCTGGAGGTCGCGGCTGATCAAGCAGGATCGGTCGTCGAACTCTTGGATGGGGAAGGAAGCTATCAGGCCGTTGAGGTCGTCAAGGATTACGCCGGGCACGATCGGGCCGTCCTTGCGCGGCTTCGCCACGAGTCGCCAGTGGCTAGTGGTCAGTCGCCAGCGAACAGCGAACAGCACGTATCTCCACTGGTCACTAGCCACTAGTCACTGGTCACTGGTTCTGGGGGATGGATAAATTCGTCATCCAGGGCGGGAAGCCCCTTGCAGGCCGGGTGAAGGTCAGCGGGGCCAAGAACGCCGCCCTTCCCTGCATGGCTGCTTCCCTCCTCACAGAAGACGTGCTCCAGCTTGAGAACGTCCCTTCGCTAGGCGATGTCAGAACCATCTTGGTCCTCCTCCGACACCTGGGCGTCGAGGCCAATGGAGGAGGGGGGTTCCTTTCCCTAAAGGCCGAGAAGCTCAAGAGTTTCGAGGCCCCCTACGATCTCGTGCGGACCATGCGGGCTTCCGTCCTGGTCTTAGGTCCTTTGGTCGCCCGGTTCGGCCGGGCTAGGGTGTCCCTTCCCGGGGGCTGCACCATTGGGCCTCGCCCGATTGACCTCCACTTGGCAGGATTAGAGAAGTTGGGGGCGGAGATTGCCTTGAACGAGGGATACGTTGAGGCCAAGGCGGATCGCCTGAAGGGGGCGAGGATCTCCTTCGACATCCAGACGGTGACAGGGACGGAGAACCTGATGATGGCGGCAACCCTTGCCGAGGGCGTGACGGTCTTAGAGAATGCCGCCTGCGAACCCGAGGTGGTAGACCTGGCCGATCTTCTCAATCAGATGGGGGCAGAGATCGAAGGGGCAGGGACCCCCACCATCATGATCCGGGGGGTGGAAGGGCTGCGCAGGGCTTCCCACCGGGTCATCCCGGACCGGATCGAGGCCGGGACCTTCACCGTGGCGGCGGCCATCACCGGGGGGGAGGTCCTTATCGAGGATTGCCGTCCGGCCCACCTGGAGGCGGTCACGGCCAAGCTCCAGGAGGCGGGTGTCGAGGTGGAAGTTGGTGAGGATGCTTTGCGGGTCAGGTCCTTCGGGAGGCCCAAAGCCGTCAACCTCCAGACCCAGCCTTTCCCCGGTTTCGCCACCGATATGCAGGCCCAGTTCATGGCCCTGATGGCCATCGCCGATGGGAGGAGTCTCATCACTGAGGCCGTCTTTGAGACCCGCTTTATGCATGTGAACGAGCTCCTCCGGATGGGGGCAGACATTAAGGTGGTGGGAAACGTCGCCTTCGTCCAGGGGGTGCCTGTGTTGAGCGGGGCCCCCGTCATGGCGACGGACTTGAGGGCCTCTGCCTCCTTAGTTTTGGCTGGCTTGGTGGCCAGGGGGAGGACGACGGTCTCCCGGATTTATCACCTGGACCGGGGCTACGAGGCCATGGAGAAGAAGCTCTCGGCCATAGGGGCTAGGATCGAACGGGTCAAATGAAGGATGACCTCATCGCCATCGCGCTTCCTAAGGGACGGCTGTTCAGAGAGAGCATCAAGCTTTTCGCCTCGATAGGTGTGCCCTGCGTCGAGGTCCTGCTCTCATCCCGCCGGCTGATCTCTGAGGATCTGGACCGTGGCATCAGGTTTCTCGCCCTTAAGGCGGCAGACGTGCCTACCTACGTCGAACATGGGGCGGCGGATCTTGGGATCGTCGGGAAAGACCTCCTCCTGGAGCAGGGAAAGGACGTCTACGAGCCCCTCGACCTCGGCTTTGGGACCTGTCGGTTGGTGGTGGCAGAGCCCATCGCCCTGAAGGCCAAGGACGACCCAAGGGCCTGGTCCTCCCTTCGGATCGCGACCAAGTATCCGAACCTGACGGAACGCCATTTCTCCCAGAAAGGGGTCCAGGTGGAGATCATCAAGCTCTCCGGCTCTATCGAGCTGGCCCCGCTGGTCGGCCTGTCTGAGCGGATCGTGGATCTGGTGGCGTCTGGAAGAACGTTAGAGGAGAACGGCCTCATCGAGGTGGAGGAGATCGCCAGATCCTCGGCCCGGCTCATCGTGAACAGGGCAAGTCTAAAGACCAACCACAAAAGGGTTCAGGAGCTGATCGACGCGATCCGGGAAAAACGGTCAACATTTAGTAGCCCACTCCAGTGAACTTGGATGCAACACCACCCCCACCCGTCCCCTCCTCCTTCAAGGGGGAGGGTGAGGGAGGAGGTGCATGGTGAGCGATGATCAAGGTCTTTCAGCAAGGTGATCCAGAGCGGGAAGCTTTCCTGACGAGGTTAAAGGGACGGCAGGTGGAGCCACCTCCTGAGATCGAGACCTCTGTCCGGGCGATCCTCGCCGGTGTGAAGGCGAAAGGGGACGCGGCCCTCTTCGAGTACGCGAAGGAATTCGACGGTGCCCTCCTCTCGGCTGGGGCCATCCGGGCAAAGGAGGCCGAGGTCCAGGCCGCCTATCAGGCCATCCCCCCGAAAGCCTTAGAGGCCCTGAAGACAGCCCACGCCAGGATCTTGGCCTATCATGAAAAGCAGCGTCGCCCCTCTTGGTTCATGGAGGAGGAGGGGGCCATCCTGGGGCAGGTCGTCCGACCCCTTGAACGGGTTGGGATCTACGTCCCTGGGGGGAAGGCGACCTACCCCTCGACGGTCCTGATGAATGCGACCCCTGCGGCCGTTGCCAAAGTCCCCTCCATCGTCATGTGCACGCCGGTGGGCCCCGATCTCACCGTGAACCCGGCCATCCTGGTGGCGGCAGACCTGGCCGGGGTCAAGGAGGTCTACAAGGTTGGGGGGGCCCAGGCTATCGCCGCCCTCGCCTACGGCACGGAAAGCATTCCCGAAGTGGATAAGGTCGTGGGGCCCGGGAACATCTACGTGACGACGGCCAAACGGCTCCTCTACGGTCAGGTGGGGATCGACTTCCTGGCCGGTCCGAGTGAGATGCTTGTCTTGGCCGATGATTCAGCGAATCCGGCCTCCGTGGCCGTGGATCTGTTAGCCCAGGCTGAACATGACCCGCTGGCTTCCGCCCTCCTCCTCACCCCCTCGTCCACCCTGGCGGATGCGGTTCTGAAGGAGCTTAAGGGCCAGGTGGCCGACCTTCCCCGTCGGGAGATCGTGGAGGCCTCCCTCGGCCAGTGGGGAGCGATCATCCTCGTCGAAGACCTCGATGAGGCCGTTGCCTTGGCCAATCAGGTCGCCCCTGAACACATTGAACTTCTGGTCGAGGACCCGTGGGCGTTGCTGCCTTTCATCAAAAAGGCTGGAGCGGTCTTCCTGGGGGCCTCTTCGCCAGGGGCCGCGGGGGATTACGTGGCAGGGCCGAACCATGTGCTCCCAACGGGGGGGACGGCCCGTTTCTTCTCGCCTCTTAGCGTCGAGGACTTCCAGCGGCGCTCTTCCGTCGTGGCCTTCTCGTCGAAGAAGCTTGAAGAGCTTGGACCCTCTATCATCGAGCTAGCGATGTTGGAGGGTCTGGAGGCCCACGCCCGGTCGGTCAAGGTGAGGAGGAAGGATACATGAAGGGGGAGCGACTGAAAAGGCTGGTTCGGGAGGAGGTGAAGGTCCTTCAGGCCTACAAGGTCGAGAAGTCCCCGTACAAGGCGAAGCTCGACGCAAACGAGAGCCCGTTCTCCCTGCCTCCTCCGCTTCATGCCGAACTCCTGACGATTCTCGAAGGGATCGCCTTGAACCGGTATCCTGACCCCGACGCTGAGGAGCTTCGGGCGGCCATCGCCATGAGGCTGGGGGTCCCGGTGGAGTGCCTGATCCTTGGGAACGGCTCCGATGA
>JACQHM010000151.1 GCA_016199025.1 Candidatus Methylomirabilota bacterium
CCGGGGTCGTCACCGTCAACGCCATCTTAGGCTACGCCGCTCTGATAGAGGGGAAGGAGATCCTGAACCTGGATCAGACCGGCCTGGCCCAGAAAGGAGGCGCCGTCCTGGCCAGCCTCATCCTGGCCAAGGAGAAAAGCGCCCTGGCTGCCAACAAGGTAGGGATGGGGAAGGCGGATCTCTACCTGGTGCTGGACCTCCTGGGGGGGGCCAACCCGGTGAACCTGGACCGCTTACATCCCGATCGGACGATAGCGGTGGTCAACACGACCCTGGTCCCCACGGGGGAGATGATCCGGAACGTGGATCTCTCCTTCCCGGATCTTACGTTCCTGAAGGGGACCATCAATCGTTTCACCCGCGCCGGGCGTAACGTTTTCGTAGACGCGGGGACCCTCGCCGAAGGGCTCTTCGCCGATCACATGATGACCAATATCTTCACCCTGGGCGTTGCCTACCAGGCAGGACTCATCCCTCTTGCGGCGGGGAGCATCGAAGCTGCCCTCCGCTTGAACGGGGTTCAGGTGGAGGAGAACATCCAGGCGTTCCGCTACGGGCGCCTCTACGCCCATACCCCGGCGCGGGTGGAGGCCTTGGTCAAGCCATCCTTGCGGGGCTTTGCCGAGGAGCGGGCGGAGGCCCTGGCGCGGCTCCCTCAGAAGGTGCATCCCGCCTACGAGGCTCTCCTGGATCGTACTCGTCCCCTGGACCAGGAGGCCAGGCGGATGCTTGCGATCCGCATCGCGGAACTGATCGAATATCAGGATGTCCGCTACGCTGAACAGTACGTGGACTTTATTTTGAGGGTTGCCGACCAGGAGTCGGAGGCCATCCCAGGGCGCCACGATCTCACCCATGCGGTCATCTGCTCCCTCTACAAGCTGATGGCCTACAAAGACGAGTACGAGGTCGCCAGGCTCTATCTAAAGAAAGACTGGCGCGAGCGGCTCCTCGGGATGTTCGACGAGCCCCGGTGGGTGATCTATCACCTCCACCCGCCTATCCTCCGTACCATGGGGCTGAAAAGGAAGATCGCCCTTGGTCCCTGGTTCAATGTTTTCCTTCGCCTCCTCTACTGGATGCGCCGCCTCCGGGGCACCCGCCTTGACCCCTTCGGCTCTCTGGTGGTCCGTCAGGAGGAGCGGCGCCTCATCCCGTGGTACAGGGAGGCAGTTGAGGCCGCCCTTGCATCGTTGGATCCCACCACCTACGATCTGGCGGTGGAGGTGGCGAAGGCGCCGGACAGAATCAGGGGCTACGAGTCCATCAAGACGGCAAGCGTGATGGGGGTTAAGGCGCAGGTTGCGACAGCGCTGGACCGCCTCCGGGAGGCAAGGGTGGGGGCGACGCGGGAGGAGGCGGAGCGGCAGGCCATCAAAGGGTATGAGCGAGGGGAGCGCCGGTAAAGAGAAGGGACAAGCGATCCTTTTGCGAGGAGGTGGAGGAGATGGTCAGCGCGTACGTGCTCATCCGGGTAGTCCCAGGGCTTGAAGAAGGTGCCCTCCCCCAGATCAGGGTCATCCCGGGGGTCAAGGACATCATCCTGGTCTTCGGACGGTGGGACGCTATCGTGCAAATCGAAACAACGTCCCTCCATTCGCTGTCCCGGCTCGTCATCAACCAGATCCGGGGGATCCAGGGCGTCCAGGCGACGGAGACCCTTATCGCCGCCGAGATGTAAGCGGTGACGTCTGACGTTACGCCCCTTCGAGGTCCCGGAGGGACTCCTGAAACTCCTCGGCCATACTCGGATGGTTGTGCTTCAAAGCCGTCTGGATCCCCTCCTGGTAGGCCCGGCGGGCCTCCTCGATCCGGCCAAGCCTCCGGAGGGCTTCCCCCAGCAACCGGTACGCCGCTCCCTCGTCCTCCTGCAATCGTAAGTAGGTTTGGAGGTGTTCGACGACCTCGGGGTACTGCTCCAGTTTCATATACTCGTTGGCCAGCATGTAGTAGAGCACGGGGTCGTCAGGGTCGGTTTGGAGCATGGCCTTCAACATTTCAAGGCGCGAAGTTTCCATCGTGGGCCTCCTTTTACCCCAGCTCCCATCTGATCTCGCCTTCCCAGCTCTCCCCTGGATCTAGTTCTATACGCCAGTGGGGCATAACCGCCAGGCCCTGGAGCGTCCTGTCGTACCCTTGCTCCGATTGCGAGACGGTTCTGACAGGGAAGCACCAGAGGGCCGCCTCCTTGGAAAAGAAGAAGCGGAGGGTCAGAGGGGCCGCCTGATCCACGAGATGAAATTCATGGATCCCCTCCGCTGCCCAGGTTTCACCCAGGTCGCGGTCTTCTCCCGCCACAATGAGCTTTCCTCTACCACGGGCGAGGGCAAGGGGGAACAGGTTTAGCTCGACGCCGAAGTGGAAGGTGAGAACCTCTCTGCTGGGGTTGGTGAGCCGGTAGTGGGCTGCCATCTCTCCTCGTGGCGAGAAGGAGAGCGCCTTTGAAAGGTAGAGGGCTTCGGTCCGTCCATCGGGGGAGGAGAGGTGCCCCTTCCTCTCCATCATGAGCCTGCCGTCCTCGATCGCATAAGAAAAAGGCTGCTCCACGAAGTCCCCTAGCTCGCGAAGGTCCGAACGCCTGAACGCTTCGAGGCCGACACCTTCCGGGAAGCAGTGCTCGATGAAGGCCCCCCGCTCGTAGGGATCATACATCAGGTCCAGCCGGATCTCCTCCTCCACCTCTTTTTTCAGCTCGTGGATGCTTCCCACCTCACCCCCCTCGACGGGATGGCCTCCTTCCAGCCTCTCCCAGATCTGGCGATGGTAGGCCTCGAACCGGCGGGTCAACATGTTCAGGTAGTTCGTCTCGGGACCGAAGAGGGTATACTCCAGGAGCTTTCCCCCCGAGGCCGGGCGGATAAGGGAGGAGAACTCCGAGGAATGGACCCAGACCTCCTCCTTTCCATCAAAATCGAGGTCCAGGATGTCCCAGGACAGTTCTTCACCTGTCCGGAGGTGCTTTTCAGCCATGGCCAACCTCCGCCAGATCTCGTGCCGAAGGTGCGGGAGGTAGAGGCCGCCGAAGATGCCGTGCCAATAGGCATCGTTACATTGGGCGGCGTAGAGATCCTCCTTCGCCCGTTCGTCCTTCCCTTTCTCCTTTAGAAGGCGACTCAAGGCCAGCATCTTCTTGTGCATCCGGTTGGCCTCCGGGTACTTGACCAGGAAGTGCTTCCAGTGGCCCCCTCTGACGTAGGGAAAGAAGCGGCCGACCTCGTCCCCCAGCTTCGCTCGAAGCTCCTTTAGCTCCAGGCTCCTCTCCGGGGGAAGCGCCCACTCCTCCATCTCCATGTAGGAGGCGATGGGGAGGTAGCAGAGCCCCTTGGCCGGGACCTGTTCCAGGACCTCCGAGAAGGTCACCATCTCCAAGAGATCCCCTTCCAGCTTCTCCAAGAGGTCCAGGAAGGTCCGGAGCCATCCCTGCTCAAAGACCCATCCGTAGGTTCCCGGCCATCCCCCGAACTTCTCCCCGTCATCCACATAGATGGCCACTCCCCCTCCTTCTTGGGCGATCTGGTGCAGGTACTCGTTGAGCATTTCAAGAGGCCTGAAGGGGATCAAGTAGCGGAGCTTCTCGTTAATGGGGAAGATGGCGAGCCGCTTCCCCTCCTTTTCCGTCAGGTAGTAGCCGTGGAGGTCGCTCCTCCCGAAGCCGCTGACGAGGAAATGCCGGTCGTCCACTAAGACATAGGCCACACCGGAATCGGCCAGGTCCTCGACGATGTCCGGCTCCCACACCCGCTCGGTGAGCCAGAGGCCCTTGGGGGAGGCCCCGAACCGCCGCTCCAGGTAGTCCCGCATCATCTGGATCTGGCCCTTTCGATCCTCACTGGGGATGGCGGCCAGGACCGGCTCGTAGAACCCCCCGAGCAAAAGCTCCATCCGGCCAGAGGCGACGAGGGTTCCGATTAGATCCATGATTGAAGGCTCATGCGCCTCGAACCATCTCAGGAGGGGACCGCTCGTGTGGAAGGCCAGTTTCAAGAAAGGCCGGTCCTTGATCGTCTCCAGGAACGGTTTGTAGCAGGTTCGGACGAGCTTCTCGATGACGAAGTCGAAGTTGCCCAACGGTTGGTGGTTGTGGATCCCGAACAGGAAGCGGAGCTTCCGTTGGTGATTCTTTTCCCCTCCAGGGAACGTTTCCATGCGAACTCTCCTTACACCCCCTCATCCACTCTCCCCCATCAAGGGGGAGGGAACGGGTGGGGGTGGCACTCCACCCAAAATCAGTGTGGTGGACTATTAGTCGTTGATGCGCATTCTACCATCCCCTGCCGTGCTGGGGCAAGGTGGGACGTGATCTGACCGCTTATCGCTTCGTTGAAGACCTCTTCAGAGAATGACATGCTTGAAGCCATTTCAGAACCCGCCCTCTGTCATTGCGAGCGACCGACGGGAGCGCGGCAATCTCGATTGTCCTGCGCTTTTTGCGATTGCGGAACCTGTTCCCAGCGATGCGAGGTCGCTCTGCTCCCCGCAATGGCGTTTTGAAATGGCTTCTTGTCTAATCATGCGTGTTGCGGTATGATCCTCCTGGAATTGTTGACCTCATCTCTGCAGGAAGATACTATGGGTACGTTCCGCGTGACCATCGAAATTGGCGACCCCCAGGGGCAGCATTTTGAACCAGTGGACGCCCTCGTGGACACCGGATCCACCTACACGGTCGTTCCCGCGTCGTTGCTCCTCCATCTTGGCGTCACCCCCCATATCCGGGATACCTTCGTTCTGGCCGATGGGCGAAGGATCGAGCTGGACATCGGGCGAACCTGGGTACGGGTGGATGGGCGATCAGAGGTGACCTTGGTGGTCTTCGGCGAGGAGGGGGCAGAACCCCTGTTAGGGGCGTACACCCTGGAGGGCTTGAGGCTGGCCCCTGACCCTGTCAGCCGCCGGCTCATCCCTGTGCCCGGACTTTTATTGGGGCTCCCTTCACCTCCTGATCGGCCTTCTCGCAAGTGTCCGGCACCAGGAAAACTGAATGGCCCGTCAGACTCCTTGCTCGCTTGACAGCGCCATCTCGATCTGCTAAGAAAACCACGGGATCGGGAAGAAATCATCTTCCAAGAGGGATGAAAGCGGCAGGAGGCATCATGGAGAAAGCTATCACCTTTGCCTGTCCAGAGGAGGTGCTTTTGACCCTGACGCTCTCACCGGAGGCGTTCGCCCAGGAGGTCCGGTTGCTGGCCGCCCTGAAGCTCTATGAGCAGGGGAGGCTTTCCAGCGGACTGGCCGCGAAGCTCGCCGGCCTCCCCCGGGCCCGCTTCCTCCTTGCCCTTGGGGAGCACAGGATCCCGCTTTTAGAGGACACCGACGAGGAGTTCCGGCGGGAATGGGAGCATGCCTGAGCCTCTATTATCATCCCAGCCTTATCTTGATAGCTCTCGGACCTGCCCACACCTGTCTTCACTCACCTATCATCGCAGGGCGGGCCGCCGAAGAACTGCTTGACAACCGGCGGAGGACATAGTAAAAGTAGCCCCATCTTTTCGGGGAGGGCCCGGCCCACGCCGGAGGGGTGAAGGCAGGTCAAAAACGTGCTCCTGATTGACGATTGGACCTGAAGAGCAGGCCCTGGGGGATCGTTTATGCCCGCAGGGCCTTTTCCGTTTGTTCGGCTTACGCGATCGGGTTTCCTTGTAGCGGCGCTCCTTTGGCGAGTAGTGGGACAGTAGCGCAGGGACCCAGCGTCCCAGGAGGAGGGAGGATGCCAGGCACAAAAGGCGGTCACTTTGTGATTGCAATCGTGCTCGTTTTGATTGTCTTGGCGGGAACTGGCCAGAGCTTGGCCGAGGGGACCAAGGGCACGGAGGCCTCCTCGGCTATCAAGGTCCGGGTAGAGGAGGCCTACGGCAAGCTGCCCCTGCACTTTGAGGCCAACCAGGGCCAGACCGATACGCAGGTCAATTTCTTGTCGCGCGGTAGCGGCTACACGCTGTTTCTGACCCCCATCGAGGCGGTGCTTGCCTTAAAGCAGCCATCAGCCATCAGCCATCAGCCGTCAGCCGTCAAAACTCAAGACTCACAACCCTTGTCCCCTCCCCCCAGCGTGGGGACTGAATCCGACTTGTTCCCTCCCCCCTAGCGCGGGGGAGGGTAAGGGTGGGGGGATTGTGTTGCGCATGAAGCTCGTCAGCGCCAACCCCCAGCCGCAAGTCACAAGGCTGGAAGAGCTACCTGGCAAGGTCAACTACTTTATCGGCAACGATCCCACCAAGTGGCGCGCGAACATTCCCACCTACGCTAAAGTCAAATACGAGGATGTGTATCCAGGGGTGGATCTGGTCTACTACGGCACCCAGCGCCAATTGGAATACGACTTCGTGGTCGCCCCTGGCGCCGATCCCGGAGCCATCACGCTTGCCTTTGAGGGCTTGGTAGGGGCAGGCCCCTGCGCCTGCCCACAGGAGGGCGACCACAGGGGGTCGCCCCTACAGATAGACGACAACGGCGATTTCATCGTGCATATCCCTGGCGGCGCGCTCAGCCTGCACAAGCCCCGCGTCTATCAGCAGATCAACGGTGTCAAACAGGATATCCCCGGTTGCTATGTCTTGCTCCCTCTCTCCCCGCAAGCAGGCCACCCTACATCCGCTCTCCCTGTGGGAGAGGGC
>JACQHM010000152.1 GCA_016199025.1 Candidatus Methylomirabilota bacterium
ACCATCATCGTCTTCAGCCACAATTCCTTATCGGAGGTGAGGTGCTTGACAATCATCTCCACCTCGTCCTCCCTGAACCCCTTCTGGCGATAGATCACCCGGAGTTCCTCCCGCTCTTTCTCGGGCAGATGGTCGATCTCGTACCGCTCCCGATCGATTTCCCGCTGGTAGAACTCCCGTTCCGACTTGGTGGAGAGATAGGCGCCAAAGCCCATGGAGAGGGTCTGGGCGAAGGCCGAGGCCAATCCGGCTAGGAGGATGAAATCCCGGCCCGCCTGGGCCCCGCTCACCCCCGAGAGGAAGCCCAACGAGGTGATGAGGCCGTCGTGCATCCCGAAGACGACCTCCCGGATGGCCTTCCCTCCGGGGGAGTGCCAGGTCTCCTCCGTCGTGAAGTGAAGCCGTGGATCGAACTCGTCCATGAAGATCTTGCCCCTTGTCGCCACACCAAGGCTTGCCCAAAGGGTCACATTCAGGTAACATTGATGAGATTCAAGGGAGAGAGGAGATCAATCAACCAGGACTGCGAAGTTGGCTGAGATGGGCCCACGACTCTCCTTCGCGGTGGCCTTCATCTTTATACTCGGCGCCTGTGGCGAGAATTCGAAGACGCCGGTGGGCGGGAACGGAGACCCGAGCCGGGGGAGGCAGGTCTATCTGGCGCAATGCACCGCCTGCCACAACAGCGACCCGGCCAAGGACGGGCCGCTCGGGCCGGCGATCAAAGGATCCTCGCGGGAGCTGCTGGAAGCCAGGCTCCTCCGTGGAGCATACCCCTCGGGCTACACGCCGAAGCGCAACACCTCGGTGATGAAACCGATGCCGCCACTGGAGGCGAGCATCCCCGACCTCGCGGCCTTCCTCCGCTGATCGCCCACCAACCTCAGAAGATGATCTCGAAGAGCAGGTAGAAGATCGCCGCCAGGATGAACCCTCCCCAGAGGGTCCCCTTGACCGTGGCGAGGGACTTCTTGGTGGGCCCTGCCGTCCCGAAGAGGGCGTTCGCCTCGACCAGCAGGATGATGATCGCGGAGAGCAGACCCATAGCGACTTTCCCGCCCCGGGTCATCTGCTCCGCGAGCATCGGGAGGTGGCTGGCCGCGCCCATGTAGAAGAGCATCGGGATCGAGAAGACCACGTTGGTCCGCGAGGCGAAGCCAGCCCGCTGGCCGGCCGGAGCAGCCGCCGGGTTGGCGGGCTTGCCCGCCGCCGTATCAACGGCATTGGCGATGACGATCTTCTGGTTCGGCCAGATCACAAACCAGACGTTGGCCCACATGAAGGAACCCAGCACGCCTCCAAGGAAGATCGCCCACCCGTAGGAGGTGTTGAAGAACCCCCTGACGCCGCCCAGTTGCCCCATCCTGTGGAGGATGATCAGCCACCCGGAGAGGAACGTGAACATCGCACCCCAGCGGAACCACCACAGCGCCCGCGGGACCAGCTTCTGGACAACCCCGCTCCGAACCGCCGGATCGGTCTCAGCGAAAAAGGGTGTCTGGACAAAGTTAAAGTAGTAGAGAAGACCGATCCAGGTGATGCCGGAAAGAAAGTGAACCCACCGCAGGAAAAAGAGCCACCCGTCATACGTCAAAAGCGCCATAGCTTCCTCCCCTCTCCCCAGGGCAATCACAGGGGATTGCCCCTACAATGGTGATGCCCTTCCCGCTCCCTGAAAAGCCACATCAGGATAAAGAGCTTTTCGCTTCGTGTCAACAGCAAAAATCTCTTGCGGGGTGTGCGTCATTATTTTGTGCCTCCCCATAGAGAGCGCACACGTAGGTGCGCCCCTACTGTAGGGGCGGACCTGGGTGTCCGCCCTGACCGGCGCCTACCCATGCAAAAATCTGACGCACTCGGGCTCTTTCAGGCGCTCCAGGTCCTTCCGGACATACCCCAGGCCGAAGACGCAGAATTCAAAATCCTCGGAGAGCTTTCGAAAGAGGGGGGCCATCCCGCTGTAGGCTCCGTATGTGTGCTCCGAGACAATCCAGTAAGACCGCTTCCCGGTCCTGATGTAATCCATCAGGGCATCCCGGCTTAAGACGACCTTCGAGGCCTTCAGCCGTCTGACATATTCCGGAAAGATCCCCGTCATGAAGAGGGTGAAGTCACCGATGTGCTTGTGCACCTCCCGCTCCCGGTCTAACGAATCGGCCCGGGAGAAGAGGTCCGCTTCCAGGAGCATCTCTGCCACCTCCTCCACCCTCCTTCCTGTTGCCATCCTGATCTTGTAGACGTTGTCGATGTGGGCAAAGTCGGCCAGGAGGTCAGCGAGGTAGTGGATGACCCCGGGATCAGCATAGCCGAGCCTCCTGTGGAAGTTCCGCTCGGCCAGGGTCCTGAACAGGGTTCGTAAGGGATGGTGTGCCGGGATCGGAGCCGCCATCGCTTCACCTCCCATCATTTCGGTGAGTATTATACCAGGGCAATCCGTGGAGCAAAAGAGGTCGGCTTCAGCGAGGCCCCAACCATCCTGTTCGGGGCCGCTGAAGATTCCGGAATCGAGAGGTCGTCTTGCTCAAAGCCGGAACCAGGAAGAGTCCCAGCGAGAGGCTCGTAAAGATGGCGGCGAGAGGGCGGGTGAAGAAGATGGCCAAGGAGCCGTGGGACATGATGAGGCTCTGTCTTAAAGCCGTCTCCGCCATATCCCCCAGGACGAGGGCGATCACCAGGGGAGCTAACGGATACTCGAGCTTCTTGAACACATACCCCACTACCCCGAACAGCAGCATCAGCCAAACGTCGAACATCCGGTTGCTCACCGCGTAGGCGCCGATGGCGCTTAAGAGCACGATGACGGGGGTGAGGACCGCGTACGGGAGCCTCAGGATGGCGGCAAAGAGGGGGACGAGGAAGAGACAGAGCAAAAGGCCCATGATGTTGCCGATGTACATGCTTGAGATGAGCCCCCATACAAACTCCTTCTGCTCGACGAAAAGGAGGGGGCCCGGCTGTAACCCCCAGATGTAGAGGCCCCCGAGCATGACGGCCGCCGTCGGCGACCCCGGGATCCCAAGGGTGATCAACGGGAGGAGTGATCCGATCCCTGCGGCGTTGGCCGCTGTCTGAGGGGCCATCACCCCCTCGACGGCCCCCTTGCCGAAGGCCTCCGGCTGCGCCGAGCGTCGCTTTGCGAGGCCGTAGCCCATGAAGGAGGCAGGGGTGGCGCCCGTCCCCGGCAGGACGCCGATCCAGAAACCGAGGATGGTCCCGAGGAAGAGGGTGAGGGCATGGTGCAGCATCGCCTTCATGATCGTCACGGCATCTCGAAGCCGTACCTTCGCCTGCACCCCCTTGAAGTGGAGCGCGGCCTCTGCGGAGATCAGAAGCTCTCCGATCCCGAAGAGGCCGATGCTGACCGTGACAAAGCTGAAGCCACTTAAGAGCGCCACCGATCCGAAGGTGAGACGGGGCCTCCCCGTCACGATGTCCAAGCCGACCGAAGCCAAGAGGAAGCCAAGCAAGGTGGAGATGACCGTCTTGAGGGCAGAGCCTCCCCCCAGCCCGGCAAAGGTGCTGAAGGCCAGGAGCAGGACGGCAAAGTTCTCAGGTGGGCCGAACCTCAGGGCAAACTCCGCCAGCGGGGGGGCAAAGAAGGTGAACAGGAGGATGGAGATGACCGCACCGACGAAGGAAGCGAGAAAAGCGGCGACGAGAGCCTCCCCGGCTCTTCCCTGCTTCGCCAGAGGGTAACCATCGAACATGGTGGCCACCGACCAGGGC